>CAZHGU010000201.1:0-3746 GCA_964532105.1 uncultured Alcanivorax sp.
ACCAGGGCGAAATGGCTCAGGTCGGTGAGATAGATGTTGAGCTTGACGATATTGCGCAGCGCGCCGCCGGCGGCCTCGCACACGGCCGCGAGGTTGTCGAACACCTGGCGGATCTGGGCGTCCATGTCGCCGTCCACCAGGGTCATGGTGGAGGGCACCAGCGGGATCTGGCCGCTGAGATAGACGGTATCGCCCACCTTGATGGCCTGGGAATAGGGGCCAATGGCCTCCGGAGCCTGATCGGTCTGAATGATGGAACGATTGGGCATTTCACAACCTCATGGGTCGGGGGCAGTGGCCCCGTTCAGGCGGTCAGACGGCTGACCCGGACCACATTGGGCAAGGTGCGGATGCGTTTGATGATCCGCGCCATGTGCACCCGGTCCCGCACCGTGGCGGTGACATTGATCATGGTCAGGGTGGCGTCCTTTTCCGCCATGGTAATGGTTTCAATGTTCGAGCCCAGCTCGGACAAATGCGTGGCCAGGGTGGCCAGAACCCCTTTCTTGTTGATCAGTTCGATACGCAGCGCGGCACTGAATTCCTGATCCACCTCCGAATCCCAGTGCAGCGCCAGCGCCTTTTCCGGGTTGTCACGCATTTCGGACAGCAGATTCTTGCAGTTGTCGCGGTGGACCACAATGCCGCGCCCGGCGCTCAGGTGGCCGATGATGTTGTCCCCCGGCAGCGGATGGCAGCACTTGGCATAGGTGACCAGCAGCCCCTCCGTGCCCCGGATGGCCAGCGGCTTGCCGTCCGAGGTGGCCCCGCCCTGATCGCTTTCCGGGTAGCCGGCCAGCTTGCGCGCCACCAGGGGCGCGAGCCGGTTGCCCAGCCCGATATCCTCCAGCAGGTCGTCCAGCGACGCATACTGATTGCTGGCCAGCTCCGCCACCACCCGTTCGATGGGCAGATCATTGATATCCAGATCATGCTCGGCCAGCGCCTTTTCCAGCAGGCGCTCACCCAGCTGCACGGAGTCCTCGCGGCGCTGGTGCTTGAGAAAATGCCGGATATTGGAGCGCGCCTTGCCGGTAACCACGAAGTTGAGCCAGCCGGGACTGGGCCGGGCATTGGACGCGCGAATGATCTTGACCGTCTGGCCGGATTCCAGGGGCGTGGACAGCGCCGCCAGTTGCCCGTCGATCTGGGCGGCGACACAGGTGTTGCCCACCTTGGTGTGCACGGCATAGGCGAAGTCCACGGGCGTGGCGCCGTTGGGCAGTTCCTTGATCTCGCCCTTGGGCGTGAAGATATAGACCTCGTCGGGAAAGAGATCCACCTTCACGTTCTCGATGAACTCCATGGAGTTGCCGGCTTTCTGCTGCATTTCCAGCAGCCGGTTCATCCAGGCCTGGGCCCGTCCCGGCGCGCCGCTGCCCTGCTCTTCCTCGTCCGCCTTGTAGAGCCAGTGCGCGGCAATGCCGTTGTTGGCCATGGCCTCCATTTCCTCGGTACGGATCTGGATCTCCAGCGGCAGGCCGGTGTGGGCCTTGAGGGTGGTGTGCAGCGACTGATAGCCGTTGGCCTTGGGGATGGCGATATAGTCCTTGAAGCGGCCCGGAATGGGGGTGAAGTAGTTGTGCACCGCCCCCAGTACGCGATAGCAGGTATCCACCCGGTCGACAATGATGCGAAAGCCGTAGACATCCATGATCTCGCCGAACGGCTTGCGCTGTTCCTTCATCTTGGTATAGATGCTGTAGAGGTGTTTCTCGCGGCCCAGCACGCGGCCCTCGATGCCTTCCTGCTCGAGGCAGTGTTCGATACTCGCCTGCAGCTGCCGGAGGATTTCCTTGCGGTGGCCGCGTGCCTGCTTGACCGCGCGCGCAATGCGCTCGGCGCGCATGGGATAGAGCGCGTTGAAACCCAGATCCTCGTATTCCACGCGCATGTTGTACATGCCCAGCCGGTTGGCGATGGGCGCGTAGATTTCCAGGGTTTCATTGGCGATGCGCTTGCGCTTGTCCGCCGGCATGGCGTGCAGCGTGCGCATGTTGTGCAGCCGGTCCGCGAGTTTGACCAGCACCACGCGGATATCGCGGGTCATGGCCAGCATCATCTTGCGCAGGTTTTCCGCCTGCTGTTCGGCCCGTGTTTCGAATTCGATCTGATCGATCTTGGAGACACCGTCGACCAGCTCGGCCACGCCGGAGCTGAACAGCGAGGCCAGTTCACGCTTGCTGGTGGCGGTATCCTCGATCACGTCATGAAGCATGGCCGCCATGAGCGACTCGTGATCCATGTGCATATCGGTCAGGATATGCGCCACCGCCAGCGGATGCGTGATATAGGGATCGCCGGTGCGCCGGTACTGGCCCTCGTGGGCCTGCCGGGCGTACTCAAAGGCGCGCACGACCTGGTCAATCTGGTCGTCGTCCAGATAGCTTTTCAGCCGTTTGACGAGGGGGTCAATGGAGGGCAAGAGCGTCTGCCAGGGGTCGACATCTCGGATCCGTACAGGGCAAGCCTGGGAGCGGACGCAACGGTTTGTCCAGCACGGGCGCTGTGCGCGCCCGCCGGCTTACTGTTCGCCCAGCGCTTCCGTGAGCAGGGCCAGCTCGTCCACGGCTTCGCCGCTTTCGCTTTCCTCGGCCGCGGCGGCTTCGCTTTCCAGCGTCTCGGAACTGGTCAGCCCTTCGGCGATTTCGCGCAGCGCCACCACGGCGGGCTTGTCGTTTTCCCAGGCCACCCGGGGTTCCTTGCCGCCGGTCTGGAATTGCCGTGCGCGCTTGCTGCCCACCAGCACCAGCTCAAAACGGTTGTCGAGCTGTTCCAGACAATCTTCAACGGTTACGCGTGCCATGACTCTTCTCCTGTATCGGGCGACCCATTCTACTGCCGGGTACGGTTCCCGGACAACAGTTCCCGCAGGGTCGGCTCCAGTGCCGGCGCCTGCCGGTCGATATGCAGCCGCCGCGCCTGGATGATAGCGGACAGATCCGCGAGCGCGCGCGTGAAATCGTCGTTGATGACCAGATAATCGAATTCGTTGTAGTGCGTCATCTCGCGCTGGGCGCCGGCCAGACGTTCGTCGATCACCTGTTCGTCGTCCTGGCCCCGTCCCCGGAGGCGCTCCGCCAGCTGGTCCAGACTCGGCGGCAGAATAAAGATGCTGGTGGCGTGGGGCATGAGCCGGCGCACCTGCTGCGCGCCCTGCCAGTCGATTTCCAGCACCACATCCTCGCCCCGGCCCAGATTCTGATTCACCCAGTCGGCGGAGGTGCCGTAGAGATTGCCGAAGACCTCGGCATGTTCGAGAAAACGGCCCTCTTCCACCTTGCGCACGAACACCGAGCGGTCCAGAAAATGATAATTCACCCCCTCCTGCTCGCCCGGGCGCTGGGGCCGGGTGGTGTGGGAAATGGACAGCCGCAGACCGGGAGTCTCTTCCACCAGGGCGTTCGCCAGGCTGGTCTTGCCCGCGCCCGAGGGGGCGGAAATGATAAAAAGTGTGCCGCGTTCAGCCATTTCGGCTCCCGGTTCTATTCCAGATTCTGGATTTGTTCGCGCATCTGTTCGATGAGCACCTTGAGTTCCACCGCCGCGTGGCTGGTCTCGCCCGCCACGGATTTCGACGCCAGGGTGTTCGCTTCCCGGTTGAGCTCCTGCATGAGAAAGTCCAGGCGCCGCCCCACCGAGCCGCCCTCATCCAGGATGCGCCGGACCTCGTCGATGTGTGCCTCCAGCCGGTCCAGTTCCTCGGCCACGTCCATCTTCTGCGCTGTCAGCGCCAGTTCCTGCTC
>CAZHGU010000202.1:0-3740 GCA_964532105.1 uncultured Alcanivorax sp.
GATCCACCATCATGGCCGGTTCCGTCAGTTCCACGATCAGACCCTTGCTGGCGGGACTTTCGTCTTCCAGCAGCCGGCGGACGAAGGCGGTAAAATCCGGCTCGCGCAGGTTGTTCGCGGAGACATTGACCGACACGCTTATCTCGGCGTGGCCGGCGTCCTCCAGGCGCGCGCGCATTTGCAGCGCCCGGGTCAGCACCCAGCGCGTGAGCGGCTTGATCAGCCCGGTTTCCTCGGCCACGGCCACCACCAGATCCGGGCCCAGATCCTGACCCGGCCAGCGCAGCAGGGCTTCCAGCCCGCAAATGCGGTTGTCGGCGTAGCGGAACTGCGGCTGAAAGTGCAATTCCAGCTCATCCGCTTCGATGGCCCGGCGCAGATCCGCGGCCAGGGTCAGCCGTTCGGTGCTGTAGATGTCACTGTTGAGCTGATAGCGCGCCAGATGGTGCAGGCGCGCCTCATCGGATTCCTGGGCGATGAAGGCACGGCGGATCAGGGTGCTGGCGTCGTCGCCGTGATCCGGATGCACGGCGAAGCCCGCCTTGATGTTGAGCGGCAGCTGCATGCCCAGAAATTCGAACGGCTCGCGCAGGCGCTCCACCAGCTGATCCAGTTCCCCGTCTTCGTTACCTGCGTCATCGGCATCCAGCAGCAGGGCAAAGCGGGCGGTTTCCAGCGACGACACCCGGTGTCGGGCCCGGTCCGTGTCTTCCACCCGCCGCACCCGGTCCAGCCGGCCGGCCAGCTTATCCAGATGCGCCGCGATGGTTTCCATCAGCTGTTCGGTGTTGGCATGGCCCAGGGTTTTGAGAATGTCCTGATAATTGGTGATCTGCAGCACCAGAACGAGATGGCGCTGGTACGCCTCTTCGCGCAGGACATTGTCCACGGCCAGCTCAAAGGAGGTCCGGTTGGGCAGCCCGGTAATGGGATGATGCAGGGCCTGGTCCACCAGCCGCAGCTCCGCCTCCCGGCGCTCCGCGTGCTCGCGCAACTGCTGATCCTGAGCCTGGATGCGTTCCCAGCGTTCGCGGTAGAGCCGTTCCGCCAGCGCCACCGTCAGCAGTATGGCCTCGGCCGCCGAGCCCATCTGTACGCCGTATTCCGTCAGGAAATTGGTGGGCAGAACACCCAGCTTGTTGAGTGCGGCCAGCAGCGCGCCGATGGTCAGCGCCGCCCAGGCCACGGTATAGAACTTGGCCGCCCGGTTGCCGCGCGCCCATTCAATAGGTCCGATCACCAGCAGCATCATGAAGGTGGGCAGCGCCAGGATCACGGAAAAACGCGTGGAAGCGGAATAGTCCAGCACAAAGGCACCCGCCACGGCCAGTGCCCCGAGCAGGATCCCGCCCCGGGCCAGCCAGTCGAGCACCGGATTGTTCCGGTCCAGACGCAGGAATGAGCGTGCGAACAATGCCGAAAACAGAATGGTGGTGGGCACGCTTACCAGCATCGCCTTATTGTGCAGCCAGGGCGAATCGGGCCAGAGCACGGCAAAGGCGGTGCCGCGCAGACTGGCCATGAAGGCGAGATAGCTGGCAATGGTCAGCACATAATAGAGATAGGTCTTTTCACGAAGCACGAAGAAAATGGACAGGTTGAAGCAGATGATGACCAGCAGGATGCCGTAATAGAGCGCGTGGGCCTGGTCCTGGAGATTCAGGCGCTCGAACAGCTCCACCGGGGTCCAGACTTCCAACGGCACCTGGATGGAGCCCTCGCTGGCCACCCGGACCAGCACCTGATAGTCGTGCTCCGGTTGCAGCGTGACCGGAAAAAGAAAATGGGGATGATGCACGGCGCGCTCGGCATAGGGCCGCCGGTCACCGGTAATCAGCTGGTCTACTACCCGGCCGTCGCGGAGCAGATAAAAACGCACATCATCCAGCTGGGGATAGCCGATGCTGATCAGGCGCTCGACGGACTCCTCCGCTTCCATCCGGGGACGGAAGCGGAACCAGAACACCCGCTGGTCATAGCCGAAGTTGGGACTGGCCTGCTCGACCGGCCGCCAAGCATCGGAGTCGAGTACCGCCAGCGGGTCGGCCCGGTCGCTTTCCTCGGCAATCACCCGATAGTCGAGATCGGGCACATAGTGGGTGGCATCCGCCGCCGACGCCGACGCCGGCGCCAGAGCACACACCAGCGCCGTCAGAACCACCCGCAAAAACCTGAGCATGGGAGATCCGTATTCTTATGGGTATTGATGGGCGGGCATGCTGCCTCTCCCGGTCTTCCCGACCCGTGACTGCTCCCCGGGGACGCCGTACGTCCGCTACCACTCTAGAGCATTTCGCACACCGGGCGGAATCCCTGCCGGGTCCGGGCCCGTCGGACCGCGCCCGGAAAGGCGGAACGCGCTGCCACGGGCGGCCTCAGGTTCCGAAGCAACGCTCCAGGTAATCATTGATATCGGCGGATTCGTACATCCAGTGGCTGCCTTCGTCGGAGTCGATCCGCAGGCAGGGCACCGTCTTCTTGCCGCCACCCTGGATCAACTCCTCGCGGGCCCCGGGATCCCGGTTGATGTCCTTTTCCCGAATCGGCACCCCGAGCTGCTTGATCTTTTGCCGCGTGCGCATGCAGAAGGGACAACTGGGGAAATGATAAAGCGTGAGCTTTTCTGCCTCGCGTTCGATACGCTTTTGCTCGTCCGGGGAGCGTTTGGTGCCGCCCAGGCCCAGGGCGTCCTTGAGGTTATTCATCACGGATACAGTCCCGGTCATGCTTTGCTGACAGTGTAACAGGGATGCGCGCCCCGCTTTGTGTTACCCGCTCCGGACTGGCCGGGACGCCGGCCAGGCGTTATGGTTGCCCGCAAACCGGCTATCGGGAGAAACCGAATGAAACTCTATGACGCGGAATGGGCGCCCAGCCCGCGGCGTGTGCGCATTTTCCTCGCCGAAAAGGGGGTCGAGGTGGAGCGTCACAAGCTGGATCTGCGCAGCCGCGAACAGTTGAGCGCCGACTTTCTCCGGCGCAACCCCTGCGCCACCGTGCCCTGTCTGGAGCTGGACGACGGTACCGTGATCCACGAAGCCGCCTCCATCTGTCTCTATCTGGAACAGATCCACCCCGAACCGCCGCTGCTGGGCGTGGACGCGCGGGACAAGGCGGTGGTGGACATGTGGAACCGGCGCATCGAGCAGGAAGGCCTGCACGCGGTCATGGAGGCTTTCCGCAACGCCCATCCGGCCTTCGAGAACCGGGCCCTGACCGGGCCGCACAATTATGCCCAGATTCCGGAGCTGGCCGAACGCGGGCGCAAGCGTGCCGGCCATTTTCTGACCATGCTGGACGAACGCCTGGGTGCATCCACTCATGTGGCTGGCGAGACCTTCACGGTGGCGGATATCACCACCCTGGTGGGGCTGGACTTCGCGGCGGCGGTCCAGGTGGCCTCGTTCGAGGGCTACGCGAACATCGAACGCTGGTACGCCAGTGTGAGCAACCGCGCCAGCGCGGGGGCCTGAGGCCATGAGCGGAAAATTCGAGAAAGTGCCGGTTGACCCGGAAACCGAGGTGCGCAAGAAGCGGGAAGTCGAGGTGGACGGCTATCCCGCGCTGCACCAGCAATGGAACTGGCAGGGCATTGCCGGCGAGAGTCTGGTCTTTTCCGAACGGGATGTGGCCAAACTGGGCAACGCCGGGCTCAAGAAGCTGGTGGGTTCGAGTTCCTTCGTGAAGGGCCAGGGGCCGGTCATGCTCAGCCGCAGCGGCGAGGGCTATATTTTCGTGAA
>CAZHGU010000203.1:0-3734 GCA_964532105.1 uncultured Alcanivorax sp.
TTACTGAATCAGCTGGCGATAGAGCAGCGGCAGCGCATTGGCCAGTCCGGCCGGGCGGGCGACAATGGCATAGCCGCCCCGGCCGAAGATGGCGGGCAGATACTGACGCGCCTCGGCGTCCACGGTCACGGCGAACACGCTCAGGCCCTGCCGCCGGGCTTCGCGCACCGCCCGGGCCGTATCCTCGATGGCGAAACGGCCCTCGTAGTGGTCGGTGTCGTTGGGCTTGCCGTCGGTGAGCACCAGCAACAACCGGTGCCGGTTGTCGCGCCGGGCGAGTTCGGCGCTGACATGCCGGATGGCCGCGCCCATGCGGGTGTACAGCCCCGGCTCCAGCGCGCCGATCCGTTGTTCGGTACGCGTGCTCACCCGTTCGTCGAAGTCCTTCACCCGTTGTACATTCACCCGCTGGCGCCGGCGCGAGGTAAAGGTATAGATGGCGTGCTCGTCGCCACAGGCCTGCACGCCATGAGCGAGCACCAGCAGGGCTTCCTTTTCCACATCCAGCACGCGCCGGTCCTCGATCCAGGCGTCGGTGGACAGCGAGGTATCCACCAGGGTGGCCATGGCCAGATCCCGGCCCTGTTCGCGCCAGCGCATATAGACGTTTTCCGAGCCGTGACCGCCGGCGGCCTGTTCGGCCATGGAGTCCACCAGGGCATCCACGTCCAGTTCATCGCCATCCATTTGCCGGCGCAGCAGTTCGCGGCGCGGGCGCAGGGCCTCGAACTGGCGCTGGATGCGGCGGATACGGCGTCGGGTTTCTTCATCCGGTTGCCAGCCCGGCCCGCCATCGGGCGGCGTCTCGGGCGCGTCCCCCGCATAAACGGCGCAGTGATCGGGCAGGTAGCGGCCCTTGCGGTAATGCCATTCCGGATAGGTGAGCGGCGCCTGAACCGGGGTTTCGTCCACGGCCTCGGAAGCAACTTCCAGCTCCATCTTCAAGCGGGTGGAAGCCTTCTTCCGGTGTTTCGACAGCGTCAGTTCTTCCAGCTGATCCGCCGCCTTGCGCGCGTCCTCTTCCTCGTCGTCTTCCACCGGACGATTGACGTTCACCATCTCCGACCAGGAGAGCATCTTCTCGAACGGGTTGAGCATGAGCGGGTCATCCCGTTCCGTTTCGTCCAGATGACGGCGCTCTCCGGAGCGCAGCACACCGTCGCTGTCACCGGAATCAATACCCGGTTCCGGATCGTCTTCCGGTTGTTTCTCGCCGGTGCCGGACGAGTCCGTAACCTGGCCCCAGAGCGGTACCGGCAGGGGCGGGCGGTATTTCCGTGGTGCCCGGAAGTGATCCAGTGCCTGCTCACCCCGTACGAACGCCAGCATGGATTCCGCCCGTTCGGACAATGCATCGGTTGAGCCCAGCAGATACCGGATCAACTCCTCGAGTTCCGCCTCGCCCGACGGCAGCCGGCGGCGCGGACGGATCCGGAGCAGCGCCTCGCAAAGACGCTGGTAGCGCCGCGCCAGGCCCGGAAAGCGTGCGCACAACAGCCGGGCCACCCGGTCCGCTTCCGCGATCTCGCACAGATCCCGCTGCAGCGGATCCCGCGGCGCATTCGGGGTACGCGCCTCGGCCAGAAAACCGGCGAGCCAGAAATACAGATCCCGGTTGTGTTCGCGCTCGGGGAAGAAGGCCAGCTTCGCCGGCAGCACCAGGTTCTCCTCGTCCCGGTGGGCCGGTTCGATGGGTTCGCGCTCGAACCCCAGTCGCTGGCGCAGGGTCAGCCGGTGATCGGAACCCGTGGCCAGTGCGCTGTTCACCGCTACGGAGGTGCCGCCGCCCAGCGCGCGGAAATACACCGCCAGGGCGTGCCGAACCTCGTCCAGGCTTACTTCGGCGTCGGGGTGATGCGGATAACTGGACGCGGACGCCACCCAGTTGTGCCAGTAGCGGCCGACGATTTCTTCCAGTTCATACCAGGAGGACATCTGTGCTAGAAAGCGTGCCGGACCAGCTCTTCGAGTGCGGCCATGACATCGGCGTCGTCACTGAGCGGCTCGACCAGGGTATAGCGTGCGGCCTGCTCCACCGGCATGCCCGACTGCATCAGCTGGGCGCAATAGACCAGCAGGCGCGTGGACACGCCTTCTTCCAGATCCTGGCCCTTGAGTCCGCGAATGCGCTGGGCCAGATTCACCAGCCCGGCACAGAGATCCCTGTTGAGACCGCTTTCCGTGGCCACGATCTCGATTTCCGTGTCCTTGTCCGGAAAGTCCAGGGACACGGCGGCAAAACGCTGCCGGGTACTGGGTTTGAGCGATTTCAGGATGTGCTGATACCCGGGGTTGTAGGAAGCCACCAGCATGAATTCCGGCGGGGCCTGGAGCATTTCCCCGGTGCGCTCCAGCGGCAGCATGCGCCGGTCATCGGTGAGCGGATGCAGTACCACGGTCACGTCCTTGCGTGCTTCCACCACCTCGTCGAGATAGCAGATGCCGCCTTCGCGCACGGCGCGCGTGAGCGGACCGTCGCACCACTGCGTCTCACCGTCGATGAGCAGATGCCGGCCGGTAAGATCGGCGGCGGTCAGATCATCATGACAGGCCACGGTGTACAGCGGCCGTCCCAGCCGCGCGGCCATGTGGGCCACGAAACGGGTCTTGCCGCAGCCGGTTGGGCCCTTCAGCAGCAGCGGCAGCTGCTGCCGAAAGGCGGATTCGAACAGGCTGCATTCACTGCCGGTTTCCCGGTAGAACGGGAGCTCGCGCTCCTGCTCCGGCGGGAGCACGCGCTCGTTCATTCGCCCTTACTGCCCGTGGCCAGATGGGCGGGACCGGCGGGCTCTTCCTCGCGGGCCGGGCCCAGGGTGGCGTAGAGGTACATCAGCGCGCCGATCACCACGATTACACCCGAGGCGAGCCGCATGGCGAAGAACAGATCCAGATACTCCTGCACCTCCATGTAGCGTTCGCCCACGACGCGCTGCATGTGTGTCTGCACCACGCCGGCAAAGGTCAGCGTGAAGGTCATGAAGGCCATGCCGCCGGTCATGATCCAGAAGCTCCACATGTTCAGGATCTGGTTATAGGGATGCTTGCCCCGGAGCTGCGGCATGGCAAAGGTAATGATGGCCAGGTTCAGCATCACATAGGCGCCGTAGAAGGCCAGATGCCCGTGCGCGGCCGTGATCTGGGTGCCGTGACTGTAGTAGTTCACCGCCGACATGTTGTGCATCAGGCCCCAGACACCGGCGCCGAAGAACGCCATGACCGAACAGCCCAGGGTCCAGAGGATGGCCGCCTTGTTGGGATGGTTACGGCTGCCCTGCCAGAACATGTAGAAGGTGAACAGCACCATGGCGAACAGCGGCAGCACTTCCAGCGCGCCGAAGATGCTGCCGATGGGTTGCCAGTACTCGGGCAGCCCGATCCAGTAGTAGTGGTGCCCCGTGCCCAGCAGCCCGGAGAACAGCACCAGCCCCACGATCACATAAAGCCACTTCTCGATGATCTCGCGGTCCACGCCCGTCATCTTGATCACCAGATAGGCCAGCAGCGAGGCCATGATCAGGCTCCACACGCCCTCGACCCAGAGATGCACCACATACCACCAGTACATTTTATCCAGCACCAGGTTGGCCGGGTTGTAGAAGGCGAAGAGCCAGAACACCGCCGCCAGCCACAGGCCCATCATCAGGATGATGGTGATCGCTGTCCGCCGGCCGCGGAGGAGCGTCATGGTGTTGTTATAGAGAAACATCAGAAAGGAAATGGTGATCAGCAGCTTC
>CAZHGU010000204.1:0-3722 GCA_964532105.1 uncultured Alcanivorax sp.
CAACGGGGCCTGATTCAGGCTCTCACGGCGTGTGCGCCAGTCCGGCAGGTGCAGATCCATGAGGCGCCGGAAACCGGGGCCGTGGTTGGCCTCTTCCAGGTGGCAGAGCTCATGTACCACCACATATTCCGCGCACTCGGGAGCCACTTTCATCAGCGCCATATTCAGGTTGATATAGCCGCGGGTGGAGAGACTGCCCCAGCGGGTCTTCATCTTCTTCACCCGCAACCGGGGCCGTTCATGGCCGCGCACGCGGAACCAGGGAAAATGGACATCAATCCAGCCGGCCAGGCGGGTGCGGGCCTGACGGCGGTAGCCTTCCTCCAGGGCCCGGCCCACGCGTTCCTCGGTGTGCGGTTCCGGTAACCGGATCTCGATGGCATCGTCGCCGAAATGCACCGAAGTGCGGCCGGCATTCAGAATCCGCAGCGGCAGGCGCTGCCCCAGGAAGAGATGGCCCGCGCCGTCCACCAGCCGCGGGGCCGGCACCGGCACGGGCATGTCCCGCAGCCGGCGTTCAATCCAGTCCCGCCGGCTGGCGACAAAGGCGCGGATGTCCTCCTCCCGGATGCGCCGGGGTGCGCGCACTTCCAGGCTGTGGTCCGGATGAAGCCGCAGCTCCAGGGTCCGGCGCTTCGAGCGCACCACCCGGTACTCGGGCAGTTCATCGTCAAAAAGGGACAAGGTCTTTTCCGGAACCTCTGGACGGATCATGTGTGGGGCTTGCCCTTGTTCATGGTCTTGCCGGCAAGGATAACAAGCCCCCGGACGATCCGTTCAGAGGTTTCCCGCTACTCCGCATAGAGACTGCGCATATTCTTCTTGTCCAGCTTGCCCACACTGGTGCGGGGCAGGCTGTCCACGAAGCGGACCTGATCCGGCACGCCGTACTTGCTGATAAAGCCCTTGTCGGCGTCGTCCTTGAGCATGTCCTTGATGGCATCCTCGGTCACTTCGCCGGATTTCACCACCAGGGCCATGGGGCGCTCGCCCCATTTGTCGTCCGGTACACCAATGACCGCGCATTCGGCCACGGCCTCGTGGCGCAGGATCATGCTTTCCAGCTCCAGCGACGACACCCATTCACCGCCGGTCTTGATCACGTCCTTGATTCGGTCGGTGATGCGCAGATACCCCTCCGGGTCGATCACGCCGATATCGCCAGTGTGCAGCCAGCCGCCCTGCCAGAGCCGTTCGGAGTTTTCCGGATCCTTGAGATAACCCTGGGTCAGCCAGGGCCCGCGTGCCACCACTTCCCCCTGGCTTTCGCCGTCATGGGGCCGGTCGTTCATATCCTCGTCCACTACGCGCAGCTGCATCAGGGGCACGGGGCGGCCGGTGCGGGTGCGGTAATCCACCTGGGTATCCAGGTCCGCGTTTTCCGCCTCCGGCGGCATGAAGGACAGCGTCATCAGCGGGCAGGTCTCGCTCATGCCGTAGCCGGTATAGATGTCGATGCCGCGTTCCAGCGCCTGCTTGCACAGCGGCTTGGCCAGCGCCGAGCCGCCGATAATGACCTTCCAGCCGGAGACATCCACGTTCTTGGCCGCCTCGCTTTGCAGCAGCATCTGGATGATGGTGGGCACGCAGTGCGAGAAGGTCACCTTTTCGCCCACGAGCAGCTTGAGCAGGGTCTGGGGCTCGTAACGGCCCGGGTAGACCTGCTTCACGCCCATCATGGTGGCCATGTAGGGCACACCCCAGGCATGCACATGGAACATGGGCGTGATGGGCATGTAGACATCGTCCTGATTGAACCGGCCGTGGCCGGTACCGGACATGGCGTTGCGCCCGGACAGGGTATGGAGCACCAGCTGCCGGTGACTGAAATAGACCCCTTTGGGCAGGCCCGTGGTACCGGTGGTGTAGAAGGTGGTCGCGCGGGTGTCCTCGGACAGTTCGGGGAACTGAAAACCCGGATCCGCCTTGTCCAGCAGGGCTTCGTATTCGCCGGCCATCTCCAGGCCGGTATCTTCCGGCCCTTCGCCATCGTCGAGCAGCACGAATTGATCCACGGTTTCGATGCGGTCGCTGAATTCCTCCACCACGGAAAGGAATTCCCGGTTCACCAGGAGGGCCTTGTCCTCGGCGTGATTGATGGTATAGAGCATCTGCTCCGGGGACAGGCGCACATTAATGGTGTGCAGCACCGCGCCCATCATGGGGATGGCGAAAAACGCCTCCAGATAGCGGTGGGTGTCCCAGTCCATCATGGCCACGGTGTCGCCGGGCCGGATGCCCAGATCACTGAGCGCGCTCGCCAAGCGATGGACGCGCTCGCGCAGATCCCGATAAGTCATGCGGCGCTTGTCCGCATAGACGATTTCCTGGTCCGGCGCGGTGCGCACGCCGGCGTCGAGAATGTCGCCGATGGTCAGCGCCGTATCCACCGCGGATTCGGTACGCTCGATCTCGATACCCATGAATGCTTCCCCTTGCGTTGTTGTTCAGATCGGACCGCCGGACGGGCGCCGGGCTGGCAGCCTGCTATACAATAGCGGCTTTTCCGTTTCCGGGAAACCGGCCCGGCGCCCATGCGCCGGGCTTCATCCTGAGCGGTGGACTCAGCCGTTGTCCCGGTGGGGATGAGCCAGTTTGGCCGGATCCAGAATCCGCTCCAGCTCTTCGCGGGAGAGCTCCGTATCCTCCTCGGCCACATCGATAATGGCGCGCCCCTCGGCATAGGCCTTCTTGGCCACGGCGGCCGCCTTCTCGTAGCCGATTACCGGATTCAGCGCGGTCACCAGCACCGGGTTGCGGCCCACGCCGTCGGCGAGATGTCCGGTATTGACGGTGAAGTCGTCGATGGCCTTGTCCGCCATGACACCACAACTGTTGGCCAGCAGCTCGGTCATGGTCAGCAGGTTGTTCGCCAGCAACGGCAGCATCACATTGAGCTGGAAGTTGCCGGATTGCGCGGCCACGGTATTGGACTGATCCAGCCCCATGACCTGGGCGGCCACCATGGCGGAGGATTCGGGAATCACCGGATTCACCTTGCCCGGCATGATGGACGAGCCGGGCTGGAGCGCGGGCAGGGTGATCTCGGCGAGCCCGTGGATGGGCCCGGAATTCATCCAGCGCAGATCATTGGCGATCTTCATGAGCACCACGGCCAGCCCGCGCAGCGCCGACGACAGCGCCAGGGGCCGATCCACGCCACTCTGCCCGGCAAAGGGCAGCTCCAGCGGCCGAAAAGCCTGATCGGTGTCCTCGGCCAGGGTGTCGGCAAAGCGTTTCGCAAACTCCGGATGGGCATTGATACCCGTGCCTACGGCCGTGCCGCCCTGGGGAATGGACAACAGGCCGTTGCGCGCCTGCTCCAGCTGACTGCCCGCTTGCTGCAGCTGCAGCACCCAGGTCTGCAGTTCCTGCTCCAGCGTGATGGGCATGGCGTCCATGAGGTGGGTGCGCCCCGTCTTGACGGTACCGCTCAGCGCCCGTGCGCGCCGGCCCAGGGCATTGATCAGCTTTTCCACCGCCGGCATCAGCTGATGACTGACTTCCTGCACACCGCTGACGTGAATGGCAGTAGGAATCACGTCATTGCTGGACTGGCCCATGTTCACGTCATCGTTGGCGTGAACTTCCACACCCGCCTCGGCGCACAGGTGCGAAACCACCTCGTTGACGTTCATGTTGGTGCTGGTGCCCGAGCCGGTCTGGAAGACATCCACCGGGAACTGATCATCCTGCTCGCCGTCCATGATGGCGTTGCACGC
>CAZHGU010000205.1:0-3713 GCA_964532105.1 uncultured Alcanivorax sp.
GCTTTTCGTCCAGCTCCTGCTCGCGCATGACGCGCTTGATCAGCCGCTGCTGGTCCTCGGCGTCGATAATCTCGAAGTTCTGCGACAGGCCGGCCTCCTGCCAGTGCGCGCGCAGCAACCGGTGGGCGATGCTGTGGAAGGTACCCACCCACATGCCGGACGCGGGCATCTGCAGCAGCTGTTCGATGCGCGCGCGCATTTCCGAAGCGGCCTTGTTGGTAAAGGTGACCGCCAGCACGGCATAGGGCGAGACCTGCTCGGTGGCGATCAGCCAGGCAATCCGGTGGACCAGCACCCGGGTCTTGCCGGAACCGGCGCCGGCAAGCACCAGCAAATGCGGGTCCTCGGCGGCCACCGCTTCGCGCTGGGCGGGGTTCAGGCCCTCGATGAGGGAAGTGACGTCATCCATGGGTGCGGGAGTCTATCAGATGCGCGCCGGGCGCCCGAGCGCCATGCCCGCGCTATTCCCCTTGTACGCCAGTGCCGGTACACTGAAAAGAAAACAACACCTTGAGTGCCCAGGATCCCGCCGAGGGGGCCGTCCCCGGGGCAGACGGATGGGTGGGAGGCCGACCATCTTCTCCAGATTCTCGCAACAGTTCCGCCACGGCAATGAGCTGCGGGACGAGCAGACACGCCTGCTCATGCAGGCGCTGCCGGTGATGAACCTGCTCGAACCCGTCTGCGCGCTCATTGTGGCCGTGCTGTACTGGGAGACCGCCGGCTCGCCCGTGTTGCTCGCGGGCTGGACCTTCGCCGTGATCGGAGTGGCCATCCTGCGCGTGGTCGGGGTCCTGCTGTTCCGGCATCTGGCGCCGGAGACGGCCAGTCTGGGATTCTGGCGGCGGAGCCTGGTGGTCGCGATCATGCTCAACGGGGCGCTGTTCGGCTATGCCGGCGTGGCTTTCAATCCCGGCGCGGCCCTGTTCGATCCGTCCCTGGTGGAAACCCAGGCCATCTGTGCCGCGCTCATGGCCGGGCTGTCCATCGTGGCGGTGACCAGCTACGGCGTCTATCTGCCCGCCGCGGTACTCTATGTGCTGGCCGCCATCGCCCCGCCCGCGGCCCATCTGGTGCTAGTGGGTGTGGACCAGTCGCCCATGCTGGCCATTATTGCCGCCATCTTCGTGGTCTTTCTGGTGCTGGCCAGCCGGCGCATCCACACCTCCACGCTCAGCATGCTGCGGCTGCAGTTCAAGAATCAGTCGCTGATCGACTATCTCGACCGCGCACGGGACGACGCGGAAGCACTCAACCAGAAGCTGTCCAAGGAAGTGCTCGAACGCATGGAGGCGCGCAAGCGCCTGCAGGAGAGCAACGAACGCCTGGAAACCGTGGTCCACGAGCGTACGCGTGCGCTGGAAAAGACCAACCGGGAACTGGCCGAAACCGGGCAACGGCTGCAGCTGGCGCTGGATGCCAGCAATGTGGGCCTGTGGGACTGGGACCTGCGTACCGGCGAAACCTACCACTCCAATTTTGACCGATTGCTCGGCTACAGCCCGGAGAAGATCCGGAACTTCATGGGGGATCTGGAACCGCTGGTCCATCCGGACGATTTTCCGCATATCCGTCAGGCCATGGTGGATCACTTCAAGGGGCGCACGGACCATTATCAGGTCAGCTACCGCATCCAGCACGCCAACGGCCACTGGCTCTGGCTGGAAGACGAGGGCCAGGTAGTGGAATGGACGGCCGAGGGCCGGGCCGCGCGCATGATCGGTACCCGGCGCGACATTACCGAAGACAAGGAGGCCCAGGAACAGCTGCGACTGGCCGCCACCGTGTTCGAAAACGCCTCGGAGGCGATCTTCATCTTCGATCCGGATTTTTATTTTCTCGCCATCAACGACTGTTTTACGCGCATTACCGGGTACACGGAAACGGATATTCTGGGCGAACACCTCAACCGGATCGGCAATCCCGAGAACGAGGATCGATACCGCGAGATCCGCGACACCCTCTATAACGAGGGTTTCTGGGAAGGCGAACTGGAGGAAGTCCGCAAGAACGGCGAGCGTTTTCCGGAGTGGCTGCAGATCAGTGCCGTCTACAACGACAACAACGAGATCACCCACTATGTGGGCATGTTCTCCGATCTCACGGTGCGCAAGGAAGCCGAGGAACGGCTGCAGTTCCTGTCCAATTACGACAAGCTCACCGGCCTGGCCAATCGCCACCAGTTCCGTGAAGGCCTGCACAAGGCATTGACCATGGCCCGGCTCAATCGCAAGCGGGTGGCACTGCTGTATCTGGACCTGGATCGCTTCCGCCCCATCAATGAATCCCTGGGTCATGAGGTGGGCGATCGTCTGCTCAAGGTGGCGGCCGAGCGCATCCGTGAATGTGATGTGGCCGAAGACAAGCTGGCCCGGATCGGCGCGGACGACTTCGGTATTGTGGTCGAGGACTACGAGGATCCGGATGAACTGGAAGCGTTGTGCCGGCAGCTGATCGGCATGATCAAGAAACCCTTCCATATCGATCAGCATGAACTGCTGCTGGGCGTGAGCATCGGCATCAGCGTTTTCCCGGATACAGCCAAGGAAGCGCAGTCCATGATCAACCAGGCGGATCTGGCTATGAACCAGGCCAAGCGCGCCGGGGGCAACAACTTCCAGTTCTATTCCTCGGACATGCGCGTCGCCTCGGTGGAACAGCTGGCGCTGGAAACCAGCCTGCGCAAGGCTATCTTCAAGGATGAATTCGTGGTCTATTACCAACCCAAGGTGGATCTGGCCAGCCACCGGATCACGTCGGTGGAGGCGCTGGTGCGCTGGCAGCACCCCACCATGGGCCTGTTACCGCCCAAGGATTTCATCCCGCTGGCCGAGGAAACCGGCCTGATCGGCGCCATTGGTGAATGGGTCATGGAGCGCTCCTGCCGTCAGGCCCGCGAGTGGCAGCAGGAAGGGCTGGGCGACGTGGCGGTGTCGGTGAATCTGTCACCGCAGCAGTTCCGCAAGGGCGATGTGCTGGACGTCATTGACCGCGTCATCACCAACACGGAACTGCCCACCGGCATGCTCGAGCTGGAGCTGACGGAAAGCTTGATCATGGAAGACCTGGACAAGAACATTGATCTGCTCACGCAGATGCGCGAGCGCGGCATCGAACTCTCCCTGGATGACTTCGGCACCGGCTATTCGTCGCTGAATTATCTCAAGCGCTTCCCCATGGATATTCTCAAGATCGATCGCACCTTCGTGCGCGATCTGGATCAGAATGCCGACGACGCCGCCATTACCCGAGCCATTATCGAAATGGCGCACAGCCTGAACATGCGGGTAGTCGCCGAAGGGGTGGAAACCGGCTCCCATCTCGAGATTCTTCGCGATATGGGTTGCGACATCATCCAGGGCTTTCATGTCAGTCGCCCTATTCCCGAAAGCCAGATGCATGAGCTATTGCGCGAACAGAGCCGGGGCGTTACCTATGCGCACCGGGAGCTGTCGGACGAATAACCGGGCACAGGGAAGGAGCCTGTTTTTGAGTGTATAGAAGCATCCCGCATCTACAAAAATATGCCCTAAACGGGCTTTTCTTCTTGTCCGTGGTCATCACCCTGCTGACATTGCTCGGCCTTGCCTACGCCAAACCCTTGCAGTCCGCAATGCTGCAGCTGGGCGAGAGCACTTGGGATGAATACTTCACTTTGAGAACAGGCCCTCCGAGTGAACCTTCTTGCCAACCGAAGCGAAAATCCGGGTCGG
>CAZHGU010000206.1:0-3694 GCA_964532105.1 uncultured Alcanivorax sp.
AGGCTGCGCTGAGTGCGCAAGGGGTTTTTCACCAGCCTGCTAATCATAGGGACTGTCCCCCTTCCATACCGGTGCGATCTTGCGTTGCCACACTTCGCGGTTGAGTTCACCGGCGTGACGCAACTTCACTACACCCTCGGGATTGATCACCCAGGTTTCCGGGGCACCATAAACGCCCAGATCCAGGCCGTAATCGCCTTCTTTATCCACCAGCGTTACCACATAAGGGTCGCCGCCATCTTCAAGATAGGCCTGCGCCTTGGGTCTTTCGTCCTTGTAATTCAGCCCCACGATACGCACGCCCCGGTCGGCGAGTTTCATCAGATAGGGATGCTCCACATAACAGGTGGGACACCAGGACCCCCAGACATTCAACAGGCTCCAGTGGCCCTCGAATACGGCCTCCGTGCGCTTATCGTCGCCATCCAGGGTGGGCAGTTTGAACGCGGGCACGGGCTCGCCCGTGCGCCCGGAAGGCACTTCATCGCGATCCGGACGATTCAACGCCCAGAAGAACAGCAGCGACAGCGCCAGCAATATGAGCACCGGCACGAAACGCCAGATGGTGCCGCGGTTCATGCCGTTTCCCCTTGTTGCGCCGGACGGCGGTAACGTTTATCCGACAGCGCCACCGCCCCACCGATGGCCATGATCAATGCGCCCAGCCAGATCCAGCGCACGCCCGGCTTGTAGTAGATGCGCACCGCCCAGGCCCCCACGGTCTGCCCTTCCTGCAGCGGCTCGCCCAGCGAGACATAGAGATCGCGCAGCAGCCCCGCATCAATGGCCGCCTCGGTCATGACCCGGCCGCTGGCGTCATAGGTACGCTTCTGAGGCTGCATGTGCGCCACCTCCAGGCCGTCACGGGTGACCCGGAATTCCCCCTGCAGGGCGCTGTAGTTGGGCCCTTGCACGGACCGGAGATCCTCGAAGGCAAAGTTGTAGCCGGCCACCTCCACGGAACCACCGGGTGCCAGGCGCATGTCCCGCTCCACTTCATGGTTGCTCACCAGCACCACACCGGAGACGGTCAGCGCCAGGCCACAGTGCGCCAGTACCATGCCCTTGTAGCCGCGCGGCAATTGCACCAGGCCACGCAGTGCACCGGCGCTGGACGCGCTGACACGACGCACCACATCATCCACATGCGCCAGCACCACATAGAGCGCGAGTATCAGCGCCAGCGTGCCCGGCCAGGGCGTGGCCCCGGGCAGACGCGAGCCCCAGACGCCACCGATCACCGCCGCCGGCACCACCCAGGCCAGACGCCGCAACAAGGGTCGGCCCTGTTGCGAACCCCAGCGGCTCATCATGCCCGGTACCAGCGCCAGCATGAGCACCAGCGCCAGGGGCACGAAGAAGGCATTGAAATAGGGGCTGCGCACGGAGATCTTCATGCCCATGGCTTCGCCCACCAGCGGGAAGAGCGTGCCCAGCAGCACCACAAAGGCGGCGGTGAGCAGCACCAGATTGTACCCCATCCGACCCCCCTCGCGCGCGAGCACCCGAACGCCCGACCCGGCCTGGAGCACGGGCGCGCGGAAAGCGAACAGCGTCAGCGCCCCGCCCGCGGTGACCACCAGAAATCCGAGCACAAAGGCGCCGCGCGCGGGATCATTGGCAAAGGCATGCACCGAAGTCAGTACGCCCGAGCGCACCAGAAAAGTGCCCAGCAGACTGAGCGAAAACGCCACAATGGCCAGCAATACCGTCCAGGGCCGGAAGAGCCCGCGTTTTTCCGTCACCGCCAGCGAATGAATCAGCGCCGTGCCCGCCAGCCAGGGCATGAAGGAGGCGTTTTCCACCGGATCCCAGAACCACCAGCCGCCCCAGCCCAGCTCGTAGTAGGCCCACCAGGAACCCAGCGCAATGCCCAGCGTAAGGAAACACCAGGCCACCGTGGTCCAGGGCCGGGCCCAGCGCGCCCAGGTGGGGTCCAGGTTGCCCGTGAGCAATCCGCCGATGGCAAAGGCAAAGGCCACGGAAAAGCCCACATAGCCCATATAGAGCATGGGCGGATGAATAATCAGGCCCGGATCCTGCAACAGCGGATTCAGATCGGCACCGTCCAGCGGCGGCCAGGGCAAAGCCCGGTCGAAGGGATTGGACGTGAGCAGCATGAACAGCAGAAAGCCCACGCTGACAAAACCCATGACCGAGAGCACCCGCGCCACCATGGGCCGGGGCACGGACCGGGTGAATACGGCCACGGCCGCGCCCCAGAGGGCAAGCATCCAGACCCAGAGCAACAGCGAGCCTTCGTGACCGCCCCAGATCGCCGACAGCCGATACCGCAACGGCAAGGCACTGTTGGAGTTGTTGGCTACATACTGAATGGTGAAATCATGGGCGTAGAACGCCCAGGCCAGCGCCGCCAGACTCACCGTCAGGCACAGCGCCAGCAGCCAGGCCAGCGGCCGCGCCAGCACTTGCAGGGTCGCCACGTCGCGCCAGGCGCCCAGCAGGGGCAGCACCATCAGGGCGAGCCCCAGCACCAGGGCCACCCAGAGGCTCAAATGTCCCAGTTCCGCGATCAAGGGGGTTCTCCGGCTCGTCGCGCCGCGCGAAGGCGGCGGATGGGTAATTGACTACAGGGTCGGATCAGGATCCGAGGCGCAGCACCGGCGACATTGTAACCGCCGGACGGCCACGGGCACAGACCCGCCCGTGCCCGGCTGCAAAGCAGTGTTACATCCTCTCCACCCCGGCTCGCGCGGGCTCTGCTATGATGCGCGCTTTGTGCCGGGCCACAGATCGACGAAATCGTTTTTCAACCGGGCGCCGGCCCATCCCCGAAACGGAGTTACCCCATGCAGGGAACCAGGAACAGTTATGACCGGGACGATTTGCTTGCCTGCGCGCGCGGCGAGCTCTTCGGCGAGGGCAATGCCCAGCTGCCGCTGCCCAACATGCTCATGTTCGACCGTATTACCAGCATCACGTCGGACGGCGGCGCGTACGGCAAGGGGGAAATCGTCGCGGAACTCGATGTGGATCCCGATCTGTGGTTCTTTCAGGTCCATTTCGACGGCGACCCGGTCATGCCCGGCTGTCTGGGTCTGGACGCACTCTGGCAACTGGTGGGGTTCTACCTGGGCTGGGTCGGCTATCCCGGACGCGGACGCGCGCTGGGTTGCGGTGAAGTGAAATTTGCCGGCCAGGTCTTGCCCACTTCCGAGAAAGTGACGTATACACTGGATATCAAACGCACGGTCTCGCGCGGTATCGCGCTGGGCATTGCCGACGGCAAGGTGAACGTGGACGGTCGGGACATTTACAGTGCCACGGGCCTGCGCGTGGGCCTGTTCACCTCCACCGACGAATTCTGAGCGGGGGACAATATGAAACGTGTAGTGGTCACCGGCATGGGCGTGGTGTCCTGCCTGGGCAATGATACCGACACCGTCAGCCGGGCCCTGCGTGAATCCCGCAGCGGCCTGCGCTTCAAGCAGGATTACGAGGATATCGGCATGCGCAGCCGCGTGGCCGGCTGGCCCGATATCGACTTCGCCGAGCACATCGACCGCAAGCCCAGACGCTTCATGGGCGACGCCGCCGCCTACGCCTATATCGCCATGAACGCCGCTATCGAAAACGCCGGACTCGAGCCCCACGAGGTATCGAACGAGCGCACCGGCTTGGTGGCCGGCTCCGGCGGTCATTCCTCGGAGAACTCGGTCAACGCCGCCGACAT
>CAZHGU010000207.1:0-3693 GCA_964532105.1 uncultured Alcanivorax sp.
CAGCCATCGCCTTTCCCGGGCCCCCGGGAAAGGTTGGGGCGCCGCAAACTTACTTGAGTTCGACCGTGGCGCCGGCTTCTTCGAGCTTGCTCTTGATCTCGTCGGCCTCTTCCTTCTCGGCGCCTTCCTTGATCGCCGAAGGTGCGCCTTCCACGAGTTCCTTGGCCTCTTTCAGGCCCAGGCCCGTTACTTCGCGCACGGCCTTGATAATGCCTACCTTCTTGTCACCAAAGGCGGTCAGCATGACGTCGAATTCGGTCTGCTCTTCAGCGGCACCGCCACCTTCAGCAGGCGCGGCTGCCGGCGCGGCCGCCGGCGCGGCTGCCGCCGCTTCCACACCGAATTTTTCTTCCATCGCCTCAATGAGCTCCACAAGCTCCATGACGCTCATTTCGGCTACCGCATTGAGAATATCGTCTTTGGACAAAGCCATTTCGTTGTCTCCTAACCTTTCGGATGAACCCGCAGGTTCGTAGTTCGTGCCGCCCCGTACTCAGGCGGCGTCCTGTTTCTGGTCCTTGAGCGCCACCAGTGTGCGTACAAACTTGAGCGGCACCGCATTGGTCGTCCGCACAAACTTGGCCACCGGGGCCTGCATGGTTCCCATGAGCCGGGAAATCGCCTCATCACGCGTCGGCAGCTTGGCCAGGATATCGATATCCTGAGCACCGTAGAGCTTGCCGTTAACCGACAGAGCCTTGACTTCCAGCGCGCTGTGTTCCTTGCCAAAATCCTTGATCAACCGGGCCGCGGCGCCGGGATCTTCCTGGGAAAAGGCAAGCATCGTGGGGCCGACCAGGGTCTCATCGAGGCACTCGTATTCAGTGCCCTCGATAGCACGCTTGGCCAGTGTGTTCCGAACCACTTTCAGATACACACCGGTTTCGCGAGCCTGGCGGCGAAGATCGGTCATCTCCGCCACGTTCAGACCACGATAGTCGGCAACCACGACAGACAGCGCCTCGGATGCCACGGCATTGACCGACGCTACAATCTCCCGTTTGCTCTCCAGTCGCAAAGGCACATTAACCTCCTGGAATCACAAACATGTGCCGTCCAGCCGCACTGGTCGCGACCCGACGACACGGTTGCCATGACCGGTTGCCCGGTCTTGTATCGCGGAAGCCAGCCCCTGATTTCCATCAGGACACGAACTACCGCGTCTGCGCAGGCGGTTACCCATTATCCCCGCAGGGACCTGCGGTCTTTGACGCTCCAACGGCATTCAACCGTCAGGCTCAAAGATGGTGCCACCCGACAGGGCGGCTCATTCATCACACCGGCGATTCAGATCGCCAGCGTGGACTGATCCACAAACAGGCCCGGGCCCATGGTGCTCGACAGGGTGATCTTCTTGAGATACTGCCCCTTGGCCGTGGACGGCTTGGCCTTTTTCAGATCATTGATCAGCGTTTCCAGATTTTCCTTGATCGCATCCGGCCCGAAACCAACCTGCCCGATGGTGCAATGGATCACACCGCCCTTGTCGGTACGGTAGCGCACCTGGCCGCCCTTGGCGTTTTCCACCGCTTCGGCAATGTCATTGGTCACCGTGCCCACCTTGGGGTTGGGCATGAGACCGCGCGGGCCCAGGATGGTGCCCAGCTTGCCTACCACGCGCATGGCGTCGGGCGCGGCCACGACCACATCGAAGTTGATCTCGCCCTGCTGCACCTGCTCGGCCAGATCATCCAGGCCCACCACATCGGCGCCGGCCTTGCGCGCTTCCTCGGCCTTGTCGCCCTGGGCGAACACCGCTACGCGCACTGTCTTGCCGGTACCGTGGGGCAGCACGGAAGCGCCGCGCACGTTCTGATCGGATTTGCGCGGGTCCACGCCCAGATTTACGGCCACATCGATGGACTCCGTAAAGCGCACTTTGGACAGCTTGTTCAGCAGATCCACCGCCTCGTTGACCGGATAGTGACGGCCGGGCTCGATGGTCTCGCGGATTTCACGAATACGCTTGGATACCTTCGCCATGATCAGTCCTCCACATCCAGGCCCATGGAACGAGCCGAGCCGGCAATGGTGCGAACCGCAGCGTCCATATCGGACGCAGTCAGGTCCGGCTCCTTGGCACGCGCAATCTCTTCAAGTTGTTCGCGCGTAACCTTGCCCACCTTCTTGAGGTTGGGCTCGCCACTGCCGGTCTTGATATTGGCGGCTTTCTTCAGCAGATAGGACGCCGGCGGCGTCTTCATGGTGAAGGTAAAGCTGCGGTCGCTGTAGACCGTGATCACCACGGGCACGGGCGAACCCGGCTCCAGCTCCTGCGACTGGGCGTTGAACGCCTTGCAGAACTCCATGATGTTCACGCCGTGCTGGCCCAGCGCCGGACCTACCGGCGGGCTGGGATTCGCCTGCCCCGCAGGCACCTGCAGCTTGACGTAGGCATCGATTTTCTTCGCCATAATGGACTCCTTGGGTTCCAGCGCTCCGCTCGGTCGGACCGGCGTCGAGCTCCCCTGAGGTTTTTCAGGTCCGTCCCGTTACGGGACCCCTACAACGTCAGGACTTTTCGACCTGACTGAATTCCAGCTCCACCGGAGTGGAGCGGCCAAAGATCAGAACCGCCACCTGCAGACGGTTCTTCTCGTAATTCACTTCCTCGACCACGCCGTTGAAATCGGCAAAGGGGCCGTCGATCACGCGCACCACCTCGCCGGCCTCGAACAGCGTCTTGGGCCTGGGCTTTTCGGTGCTGTCGTCCATGCGCTGGAGAATGGCGTTGGCCTCCTTCTCCGAAATGGGCGAGACATGGCCCGGATTCTTCGGGTCCTCACCGATAAAGCCCATGACACGCGGTGTTTCCTTGACCAGATGCCAGGTCTCGTCGCGCATGTCCATATTGACCAGCACATAACCGGGGAAGAACTTGCGCTCCTGGCGGCGCTTCTGCCCGGCACGCATTTCCATCACCTCTTCCGTGGGCACCATGATTTCGCCGAAATCATCTTCCATTCCGTTGAGCTTGACGCGCTCTTCCAGGGCGCGTTTGACGTGTTTCTCAAAGCCTGAATAGGCATGTACCACATACCAGTGCTTTGCCATGTCCACCCCTTAACCGATGATCGCGGAGATCACTCCATTGAGAATCCAGTCCAGCACAAACAACACCAGCGCGATCAGAACAACAAAGGCCAGCACAATCAGTGTGGTTTGCAGTGTTTCGCGGCGGGTCGGCCAGGTGATCTTGCGCATCTCCACCATGGCGTCCTTGCGCAGTTGATTGAAACTGCGCCCCTGCTCGGTCTGCAGGGCCACAAAAGCGGCTACTGCACCAATGGCGAGAACGCCCAGCGCCCGGTACAGCGGCGAGTAGTCGCCATAATAGCTGTTACCCCAGACGGCGACGGCCACCAATGCAGCAACCACCACCCATTTGGCGGTTTCCGCCGCGGAAAAGCCGGATTGCCCTGATGCCTTGTTCGTCATGGTCTCGATTACACCCTGATCGCCATTACGGCGATATCATGGGGACATTTTGGCAGGCCAGGAGGGACTCGAACCCCCAACAGCCGGTTTTGGAGACCGGTGCTCTACCGATTGAACTACTGGCCTGTAACCCTGGTCGCTGAAACGCAACGAGCCGAGACGCCTCAGCGCCTCGGCCCTCGCGCCGCGAACCTGCGAATCTTACTCGACGATTTTGCTCACCACGCCGGCGCCGACGGTGCGCCCGCCCTCGCG
>CAZHGU010000208.1:0-3667 GCA_964532105.1 uncultured Alcanivorax sp.
CGCATTCGTGCAGCAGCATGACGGTAATTCGTTTCGCGGAATACGTGCAGAACAACTGGCCCGGCGTCTTCTCGTAGTAATCAATGCCGTGGCGTTCCACCCATTCGAGAAAATGCCAGGGCGTGTAACGTTGCAGTGCCGAAATACAGAAGGGCGGATTGTCCGAAGTAAAGTTTTCGGGCGTGGAATGCAGATGAATAAAATTGCAGCGTCCGCCACCGGACATGAGAATCTTCTTGCCCACCCGATTGGCGTGTTCCAGCACCAGCACCCGACGGCCACGCTGGCCGGCGGTAATGGCACACATCAAACCGGCGGCGCCGCCGCCGATGATTACAACATCGAATCGGGTGTTATTCACTGGACCCTGCCGCGAGAATTCCACGAACGGAGGACAAAATTTCGTTCGGACTATTTACCACAGAGAACACAGAGGTAGTGCTGTTTAATCTCTGTGCTCTCTGTGATCTCTGTGGTTATATTTTATCGGCCTGACCACCACCAGATTCCGGCGCGGTTCGCGGCCGGGACGGCCGCTCCTACCAGTCCACACTTTCCTCTTTTCTCTTTCGTCTTTCCGCTTTTCGCGCTCAATGCGCGTAAACGGGCAGATCCGCCAGCACGTCCAGCACCTCATCCATGCCCGTTGCCAGCATCTTTTTGATTTCGTCCATGCTGATCTCGCGGTCCGCCTTGCCCGCCGCCGGGTTCACCACCAGCGAGAGCATGGCATAGGGCAGTTCCAGTTCACGCGCCAGTACCGCTTCGGGCATGCCGGTCATGCCCACGACAGCGCAGCCGTCGTTTTCCAGTTTGCGGATTTCGGCCGCCGTTTCCAGGCGCGGGCCCTGGGTGGCGGCGTAGACGCCGCCGTCGGACCAGTTGACCTGCCGGTGCTCCAGCACCCGTTGCAGCTGATGCCGCAGGCGCGGATCGAAAGGCCAGGTAAAATCCACATGCACGGGCGCCTCGTTGCGCGCATCGAAAAAGGTGGTCTCCCGGCCCCAGGTGTAATCGATGATCTGATCCGGCACGACCAGTGTACCCGGGTCTTCACTGATGCCACCCACGGCATTGACCGCGATGATCTCGGTGGCGCCGCACTGCTTGAGTGCCGCGAGATTGGCCCGGTAATTCACTTCATGGGGCATCAACACATGGGGATCACCGTGCCGCGCAAGAAACAGCACCGGCTGCTGGCCCAGCCAGCCCTCGACGACGGACGCCGAGGGCTTGCCCCAGTCCGTGCCCAGGGTATGGGTTTTTGTATCCGAAAGGCCGGGCATGTGCGCCAGGCCGGTTCCGCCGATAAAGGCTCTCATAACAACTCCTCGGGCACGGCGAAGATGCCGGGCGCGTTGCGCCAGTAATTGCGGTAATCCATGCCGCAGCCGAAGAGATAGGCATCCCCGGCCTCCAGACCGGTGTAGTCCGCGCGCAGCGCCGGACGCGTCTTGCGTTCATGGCGCTTATCCACCAGCACGGCACTGCGTACCGAGGCGGCGCCCTGCTCCGCGCAGGCGTCCACCACCGCCGTCAGGGTGGCGCCTTCATCCAGAACATCGTCGAGCACCAGCACATGCCGCCCTTTCAATTCGGACTGCGGCGGCATGCGCCAGTCCAGACGACCCCCGTTGACTTCGCCTTCATAGCGCGTGGCATGGACATAATCCTGTTCCAGCGGAAAATCCAGCAACGGCAGGAGTCGGCCGGCGAAAATCACGCCGCCGTTGAGCAGTACCAGGCAGACCGGGTTGTGGTCGCGATAATCCCCGTCCAGTTCAGCCGCCATGCGGGCCACGGCCGCGTCCACTGCGTTCATATCAAACAGCCGGTGCGACTCGACCCGCACCCGGCGCATGTGCTCCAGGAGCGTATCGCTCATGGGGCATCCCCTCCCCGGGGCACACCGCGCTGGCCGGGCCGGGTGGGTTCGTAATCCGCGTAATCGCCGTCGGTTTCTTCCAGCGGCACTTCCCCGTCCGGCTGTTCCCTGAACAGATGCAGCGTACGGGTGGGGAAGGCAACTTCCGCGCCGTGCTTTTCGATGATTTCCATGATGGACAGCAGGATTTCCTGCTTCACATGATGGAACTTCACCCATTCGCGGGTCTTGGTAAAGGTATAGACGAAGAACTCCAGATGAGAAGCTTCATAGCTGTTGAAGTTCACGATCATGGTTTGTGCTGTATCGATTTCCTCATGATTCATCAGCATGTCGCGCACTTCATCCACAATGGGACGCATCCTGTGCCAGTCCTGATAGCGGATGCCCAGTTTTTCATAGATGCGGCGGTTGAGCATGCGCGAGGGGTTTTCCAGCGACACGGTGGAGAAAATGGCATTGGGCACATAGAGCGGGCGTTTGTCGAAGGTGCGAATGGTCGTCAGGCGCCAGCCGATTTCCTCGACCACGCCCTCGATATCGCGATCCGGCGAACGCACCCAGTCACCGACGCGGAAGGGATGATCCATATGGATCATGAGCCCGCCGAAAAAGTTCGCCAGGGTATCCCGGGCGGCAAAACCCACGGCAATACCGCCTACGCCCCCGAAGGCCACCACGCCGGACATGGAAAAGCCCAGTGTCTGCAGGATCGTCATTCCGGCCAGTACCAGCACAATGGTGGACAGCAGTTTGGTGATGGCCGAAGCGGTGGTGTAGTCCATGGCCTTTTCGCCGCGGGCCGGGTCCACCAGGGCGTCTTCCATGTATTTGAAGAAACGCAGCGCGAAAAAAACCATGATGGCGATGAACAGCACGCGCCGGCTTTCGTCGACATAGTCGAAAACCGCCCAGTCCACACGGTCCTTGAGAAGCACCATGATCCAGGACAACCCGGCGAGCCAGAGGCTGAGCCGCACCGGTAGACGGGCGGCATCCACCAGAACGTCGTCCCAGAAGGTCTCGCTCTTGCGCGTCTTCCAGCTCACCACATCGGCCACGCGCATGAGCACGAAATTGACGGCGATGGTGCCCGCCGCAATCACCAGAATCTGAACCGTCAGGAAGGTGGCACTCTCCGCCGGTTGCAAAAGCGTGTCGAGAAATTCAGCCATGGACATGTTCGGACTCCAGTTTCTGTGCCAGCTCCCGGGCACGGTTGCGAACCCCCGGATCCATGGGCGTATAGCCGCGCCCGCGCAACCGTGCAATGGAAGCGGGCCGGCCCGCGCGTGTGTCGGGTTCCAGATGCTCGACCACCCGGACCGCCGCGGCGCGATCATTGCACACCAGAACCCGGTCGCAACCGGCCTCCAGCGCCGCCTCCGCGCGTTCGGCCGGCCCGCCGGCCGGTGCGGCGCCGGCCATGGTCAGGTCGTCGCTGAACACGATACCGTCAAAACCCAGCTCCTGGCGCAGAATGTCACGCAACCAGTACGGCGAGAAACCCGCCAGGCGATCATCCACCGCCGGGTAGAGCAGGTGCGCGGGCATGATGCCGTCCAGCTGGTCCATTAACGCCGCGAAGGGCCGCAGATCCCGCGCACGGATCGCATCCAGGGAACGCTCATCCACGGGCAATTCGGTATGCGAATCCGCCGCCACGGCGCCATGCCCCGGAAAGTGCTTGCCGGTGGCCGCCATGCCGGCGGCGTCCATGCCCGCGATCCAGGCGCCGGCCAGATCAATCACCGTCTCCGGGTCCGCGCCGAAGCTGCGGTC
>CAZHGU010000209.1:0-3663 GCA_964532105.1 uncultured Alcanivorax sp.
ACGCATGGCACAAATGCGATGGAACCGGGTCGAGCGCGGTTGTGCCGCGGCCGCCGAGGTGGCGGTCATCTATCCCCTTTATCTGCTGGGCATGCTTTATGTCCTGGGTCGGGACGACCGCGACCGGCTGGTCAATGTGGACTTCGTGCGCGATCAGGTGGTCGTTTTTGCGCTGGTGAGTCTGGGCGCTCTGTTGCTCTGGGGCCTGGGCCTGTGGTTGAGCCGTCGTTCTCCCCGGGGGCTCTGGTATCAGCATCTGACGGCGAATTATTTCGGGGTGACCCTGGTCTGGGCCGGTTATCTTACCGGCACGCTGAATCTCGCCGCCGGGGTGGTGCTCATGGGCGCGGCGGTCACCGGCTATATGGTGCTGGACCGGCGCGTAATCGTGCCCGCCTTTATCAATGCCCTGTTGTCGCTACTCGGGTTGACCGTGGCTTCGTCCATGGAGCTGATCCCCTACGCGCCCGCCATGGTGGCACCGGAGGATTCGGTTACCCGGGTGTTCTGGCTGCATACGCATTTCTTTCTCGCCGCGCCTCATATCATTTTCTGTTTGCTGGCGACGATGCTGATGTTGCGCCAATGGCGCCGCAGCGAGACGCGTGTGTTGCGACTGGGCACCACGGACGGGCTGACCGGTCTCTATAACCGTCGCAGCATCCTGGAAATGCTTCAGCGCGAGGAAACCCGTGCGCGCGAACAGGGTGCGCCGCTGGCGGTAGGGTTGCTGGACCTGGATCACTTCAAGCGCATCAATGACCGGCTGGGGCATCTGGTGGGCGACCGGGTGCTGCGTGAAGTGGCCGGCGCCATTCGGGAGCAGCTGCCCGCCGACGGCCAGGCGGGCCGTTTTGGTGGCGAGGAGTTTCTGGTGGTGTTGCCCGGCGCGGATAGCGCGGAGGCCCGGCACCGCATGGAAACCCTGTGCGGTGCCATTGAACGCCTGGTATTGCACGATGATTACCATGAAGAGTTGAGAGTGACCGCCAGTGCCGGCGTGGCCTGTAGCGGGAACAGCCCGGAGGCGGGCGCGGACACGCTGGTCAGCACGGCGGACGACGCGCTTTATCAGGCCAAGCACTGTGGGCGCAATCAGGTGGTCGTGTTGCAGCCGGAACGGCAGGCGGATCAGGACGGTGGGCCGGCGGCGGGCACGGGCGGCTACCGGGTTCGCCAGAACGACGAGGCTCTGCCGCAACCGCTGGAACAGCAGTACGCGGAGGCCCGGGAATGGTTGCGCCGCCGGATTACGGGGGTGCGCAATCTCACCGAGACCGCCATGGCCATGTTCATGAACGGGCTCATCAGTGTTCAGTATCTCGGTTTCATTCTCTGGGGTCTTTATACACTGCAGCATGACCAGCGCGATCAGCTGATCAACATGACCATTGCCGGCGAAGCCATGATCCTGGTCATGGTGGCCCTGGGTATGGGGCTGGTGCTTATGCTGGCCGGGTATGTTTTGTTCCGGCGTGGCGTGGAATCCCGTGCATTTGTTGTGGCCAGTCACCAGTTCTACGGACTGACCCTGGTGGGCATGGGGTATCTGATCGGCTCCCTGTCCCTGCCCACGGGCATTGTGCTGCTGGCCTCGCCCCTGCTGGGGCTGATGTTCTTCCGGCAATGGGTGATTGTGCAGGGCTTTGGCGTTTCCCTGCTGGTGTTGATCGGCATTTCCTATGCGGCGGCGCTGGGCTGGATTCCCTATGCGCCCCTGGTGCCGGAATCGGCCGTGCATTTCCGTGAAGCCAATCCCTTCTGGGTGCTGAGCTTTTATTACTTCGTGCTGCCCATGCTCGCCTTTACGCTGATTCTGCTGGATCAGGTGCTGGGCATGTGGCGTCAGCGCGGACGTTATATTCAGTCTTTGAGTGTCACCGATGCCCTGACCCATCTGAACAACCGCCGCAACATCATGGACCGGCTGGAAAAGACCATTGTCGAGGCACGGCGCACGGGCAATCCGCTCAGCGTGGTCCTGCTGGACGTGGATTATTTCAAGGCCATCAATGACGGCCGCGGCCATCCCGTGGGCGACGGCGTGCTGCGCCGGATTGCCGCCAACCTGACCGAATCCGCGCGCGACGGTGATCTGGTGGGGCGTTATGGCGGCGAGGAGTTCCTGGTGGTGCTGCCCGGAACGCTGCTGTCCGGCGCCATGGCGCTGGCCGAGCGGTACCGGAGCCGGTTGAGTGAACTCCGGATGACGGATGATTACGGGCGGCCCTTCCAGATTACGGGCAGCTTCGGCGTGGCGACACTGGATCCCGTCCATGACACCGGCGCCGAGCCCATGCTTCAGCGCGCTGATCATGCGTTGTATTACGCCAAGCATAACGGCCGCAATCGCATTGAAACCCTGGAGGAAGATCCGGCTGAGCTGCCGGTGGAGCCGGCGAGCTGACCAATCCCGTTGGCCGCTTCATGATCCCGGGAAGATCCGGCCGAGTGATTCCGTTTGTGTTCCCGGGCGCTCATCCGGATTCGCAGTAATGGCTCGCATCCCCGGCAAAGCTTTGCCATCCTGTATGCAGCGTCCGGACCGCATTCAGGGGGATCATGCTGCGTACAGCGTTCATCGCGGGATATGTCCCCGTGCCCGGACTGGTGATCATCGCCGCATTAACGGGGGCGCCGGCTGTTGCCGACGAAACAGAGGTAGCCTCTTCTTCCCATGACGTCCTGGTGGAGCTGGATCCAGGAAATGCCATTCCCTCCAATGAAGCGGTGATGGAGCCGATTCGGGTGCCCCGGGACGAAGACGAGTTCGGCGAAGAGACGCCATCGGATCACCCCCGGGTGGAGGAGATCATTGAACGGCGCCGCGCAATCGGGGCCGGTCCGGCGGAGGAGAACTATCCCCTGGTGCCGGGTTGCGAGCCCGTGGCGGGGGAAACAGGGCGACTGCCGCCGCCGGACTGGACCCATCATCTGAGTTCGCGGGGCATTTGCCTGCCGGCCCAGTGGGTGGATTCCTTTTTCGCCGACACGGACGCGGATTTCTATGCCGCCCGCACCCTGGTGCGGGTCATCGGCACGTCCCAGTGGCAGGAGCATACGGATCGGCTCACGGCAATGCGCGTGGACGCCCGGGTTGCCTTGCCACATACGGAAAACCGACTGTCACTGATTTTCCGTAGTGACGACCAGGAAGACGATCGTCTGGAACAGCGTGAGCGCATCCTGGAAGAGGAAGAAGCCGATGACGACGGTGAGGCGGATACGGGCGTGTTCCGTACCGCCTTGCGCTGGGCGGCCTATCGGACCCAACAAGCCACCAGTCAGGTGGATCTGGGCGTGCGCGGCAGCAATCCCTTTGTACCTTTCGCGCGTCTGCGTTATCGCTACCGTCAGCCGTTGCCGTGGGACATGCAGGCTCGTGCGAACCAGGAATTCTACTGGCGCGATAACGAGGACGGTCGGGGACTGGCCTCGGAATTGCAGTTCGAGCGGCCCGTAACCGAAAACAGTCTGGCTCGCTTCACCACCAGCGCGGAAAGCAATACGCAATTGCGGGCCACGAACGTGGAATGGCGCTGGAATCAGAATCTGTCCTGGTTCTGGCGCATCAAGCGCCGGGCGGCGCTGCAGGCGAGCCTGCGCGTCGGAGGCAATTCGGAGCCCGTCGTACGGGCGGAATCCCGCCGTTTCAGTATTCGT
>CAZHGU010000210.1:0-3650 GCA_964532105.1 uncultured Alcanivorax sp.
CGCCCGCGCCGATGGTCAAAGTGTGAATGATCTATCCCGGGATCAGCTGGAAGAGCTCTGGCAGAAAGCTAAAAGTAGCAAGTAGCAAGGGGCAAGGTACAAGGCGCAAGATGAAGCCGGCCCCCGTTCGCCTTTCTTGCTCCTTGCTCCTTGCGCCTTGCGCCTTGCGCCTTGTTACTGCTTTTTCTGAAAAAAGCGCGGCCTGAACCGCTTCAGCAGATAAGCGGGGCCGCCCCGGCTCCGGTGAAAGCTGAACCCCTGGCTCAGGTCGAAAACCGGGTCCGGATTCGGGTTGGTATGGACCGGTTCTTCTTCCACCAGTCGCTGTAGCGTGAGAGCATTGCGCGCACCGCCGTCCCGGGCGGTGTTGTTGAAGATGCACCAGGTCTCGGCGTCCCGGGAAAACGCTCGCAGTTGTTGTGCCATCTCCCGGAGCCAGGGTTCCTCGTATTCCGAATAGAATCGCTTCGGACTGCCGTGCAGCCGCACATACCGCAACCCCGGCCAGCCGCCGGGTTCGTCGTCGCCGGCATGGCGGCTGGGATCGACTTCGGCACGCGCAACCCGGTGTTCTTCCAGAAAGGCGTTCGCCTCCTCGGTAAGCCAGGACTCATGCCGGGGTTCGCATACCACCGGCCCCGGATGCCTTGCGCGCAGGGTTTCGAAAAAGGCCCGCATGGCCTCCGGGTGAAAGGCCAGCTTCGGGGGTAGCTGCAACAGCACCGGGCCGAGCTTGTTGCCCAGGCCGCCGATCTGCTCCAGAAACGCATCCAGCCCCTCGGTGCCCTGCAGCCCCTGATCGTGCGTGAGCCGGCGCGGCGCCTTGACCGCGAAGCGGAAGCCGTCCGGGGTTTCGTTGCGCCACTTCTCCCAGGTCCTGTGGCGGTGTTCCTTGTAGAACGACGAGTTCACCTCCACCGCGCGGAGCCGGTGGGCGTAGCGTTCAAGGTGGGTGCCCTCGCCGCCGAAATTCTCCGCCAGGGACTTCGGCACCTGCCAGCCGGCGCAGCCGATGTACAGATTGCGGAGCTCGGCCATGACATCCTCCCCTTCGCGGCGGTAGATAACCCCGTCACGTTCCGTCAGGCATGGAGGTCTGCCGGGCCTCCTTCAAGGGAAAGGCAGGCCCGACCCTGCAATGACTGTTAATGCGCCATGACACTTTCATGTCCGTTATGTCACGGAACTGAAATATTTACGTCAATATTTCGTCATACTCCGCGCCTAGAGTATCGCTCAACCGAAGCCGAGCCCCCACGCGGAGGAGCGATATGCCCGCGCCCGTGATCCGGCGGTCCCCCATGACCGTGATCCTTTTGACCGCGCTGCTGCTGACCGGTCCCGCCCGGGCCGCGGAGGAAGAGCGCGCCACCGATGAACTCGTGAACCGCATCATTGAGCTGCGCGGCCAGGTGGACGAGCTGGACAACCAGCTGCAGCAGATGAAGGACGAGCACAAGAACCGGATGTCGTCCCTGTCGCGTGAGCAGGGGCAGCTGGAGTCCGAAAAGGAACGCCAGGAAATGCGGCTGAAAAAGATTCAGCGGCAGGTGGAACAGGAACGCGAGAAGCTCGCCGAGGCGGGTGTGGGCAATGAAGCGCTCAAGCCCGTGATCGCCGAGGGTATTACCAACCTGCGCGGCTATGTTCGAACGGCGCTGCCGTTCAAGCGTTCTGAACGGCTGAGTGCCCTGGAGGAAATGGAAAGTCAGCTGGAAGGCGGCTCCCTACCGCCGCCGCGGGTGGCCAATCGGCTCTGGTCCTGTGTCGCGGATGAAATGCGCCTGGCCGAGGAAAGCGGGCTCTACCGTCAGTCCATCACCATCGACGGGGACGACAAGCTGGTGGATGTGGCCCGGCTGGGCATGATGCATCTGTATTTCCGCACCGATGACGGTCGCGCCGGCTATGCCGTCAAGGAAGACGACAACTGGCAGTACCGCTATGCCGATGGCGGCGACAGGGACCGCATCGAGAACCTGTTGTCGTCGCTGCGCAAGCAGGTGCGCAGCGGCTACTTCGAATTGCCCAATCCCGTCCGGCCCATGGAGCTGAACTGATGCTGCGTCGAAACGGTTTTGCACGAACGCTTGCACGGGGCCTGCTGCCGGCTCTGTTGAGTCTGGCCGCGCTGGCCGGCGCGCAACAGGCCCCGAATCCGGAAGAATCGGCTTCCGGGAATACCGAGGCCAATGCCGAATCCGAATCCGGCTCCGGAACGGACGGACAGCAGGAACTGCGTCAGGCCTATCAGAAGGAATACGCCTTCCTCGCCGCGCAGAAGCGCGATCTGGAAGAGCGTATCGAGAACTTTGAACAACGCGCTGAAGAAAAAGTGGCCGGTACCGAGCAATCCATCGACTCGCTTCAGGACGAGGTGCTGGCGCTGGAGAACCGGGTGAGCGAAGCACAACAGCAGCTCGAGCGCGTGCAGCAACAGCGCGAGGACGCGGAGCGCAACAGCGATGTGCTGCGCGCCACTTTTCGCCAGGCCGGCGTTTCGCTCTCGGAACACGGCATGGACTTCATGGACTCCGACAGCTTCAACGAGCTGAGCGAGGAAGAGCGTCTGAGCCGTGTTTTCGGGGCCGGGCGCGATGTACTCAACCGTCTTTCGTCCGTGTCCAGCGAATCCGGCGCCTTCTTTACCCAGGGCGGTGACAAGGTCGAGGGCGAGCTGGTGCATTTCGGCGGCGTGGCCACCTATGGCGTGGCCGACGAAACCGCCGGCATTCTCGTGCCCGCCGGCGGCGGTGAAATGAAACTCTGGAGCGAACCCAACGCGGATACCGCACGGGCCCTGGCGCAGGGTGAATGGCCCGAAGTGTTGCCCACCTTTATTCACGGTTCCTCCGATGGCGCCGTCAATACGAGTGAAGGCGGCGGCGTTCTGGAGACGATTCAAAGCGGCGGCGTGGTGGCCTGGCTGATTGTGCTGCTGGCCACGGGTGCGCTTACTTTGATCCTGGCCCGGGTCGTCTTTCTCAAGCGTGCCAGCACGAGCACCTCCGAGATCACCGATCAGGCCGCCTCGCGTGTCGAGCAGGGCGACATTGATGGCGCCATTGAGTTCTGCCGTCAGCGCAAGGGTTCCACCGCGGCCGTGGTGAACTCCGCGCTGCGCAACCTGCACCGCGAGCGTGAATCCCTGGACGACATCATCAACGAAAGCATTCTTCATGAGAGTGCCCGTCTGGAGCGCTTCGGCACCATGATTCTGGTGATTGCCGCCGTCGCGCCCCTGCTGGGGCTGCTGGGCACCGTGACCGGCATGATTGCCACCTTCGAGGTGATCACCGAGCACGGCACCGGAGATCCGCAGCTGCTCTCCGGCGGTATTTCCACCGCCCTGGTGACCACCGAGCTGGGGTTGATCGTGGCCGTGCCCACATTGTTGATCGGCAACATGCTTTCGGGGTGGGCCGACCGCATCAAGGACGACATGCAGAAAGCGGCGTTGCGGGTCATCAATACCTACGAGCGGGTCCTGCATCACAACGAACGCAAGGCGGCCTGAAATGTTCGGCTCCGTCTGGGACAACCTGACGTTCTATTTCGCTTCGGGCGGCTACGTCATGGGTCCACTGGTGCTCTCCAGTGTGCTCATCTGGTTCGGCATCGGCTATCGCTGGTCCGTGCTGCACCGTCCG
>CAZHGU010000211.1:0-3643 GCA_964532105.1 uncultured Alcanivorax sp.
GTGGCGAGCAATCTGGAACGGGCCGCGCGCCTGAATGCCTCCGCCGGCGAAGCCGCCCTGGTGTCGGGCGGCGAGGAGCAGAACGCCGGCGCCGAACGCCGACAACCCGTTCGTCCCGCCCGCGAACAGCACCTGAATGACCTCATGATTCGTCACAGCGATCTCAGCGCCCGGCACAGCAGTCAGGGCATCACCGCCAATGCGCGCCTGGTGAATCTGGAATCCCGGGATGAGCAGTAGAGCCGGTCTTTTTCTGGTGGCGATGCTGGCGGTACCGATGGTGCTGCCGGCCGCCCGGGCGGCCGATGGTGAACCGCCGGCGGCCAGCGAGCTCGTGGCCGACATGGCCACCGCCTATCAACAGCACAGTTTCAGCGGGCGTTTCGTCTACATGCGGGCCGGTCAGGTCAGCACCCTGGCGTTGCAACGCGCCGTGATCGACGGCGAGATCCATGAACGCATGACCCGCCTGCAGGGCCCGGCGAATGAAGTGATCCGCAACAACGGCCGCACCGTGTCCGTGCAGCCGGATGATTCCAGCATTCTGCTGTCGTCCGGCGGTGAACTGGCGCCGTTCGCGCTGGGCCGCGGGGAAGGTGTTCCCGAGCAGTATGTATTGCACCTGGGAGGCGCCGATCGCGTGGCCGGACGTGACGCCTGGCGCCTGCAACTCGAGCCCCGGGACCGCTATCGCTATGGCTACCGTCTCTGGCTGGACCAGGAAAGTCATCTGCTGCTGAAATCCGAGGTATTGAACGGCCGCAACGCGGCGCTGGAACGGGTGGAATTCCTGTCGTTGAACCTGGACCCCGGGCTGGGCGAGGACGATTTCGCGCTGCCGGAAGACGCTGGCGAGGCCTGGTCCAGTGATCGCGGGGACGAAACCGGCCCGGAAATCCGCCCGGGCTGGCTGCCCGATGGCTTTTCCATGGCCACCCGGGATCATCACCGTATCCAGGGGCGAACCGGCGTGCTGCATTCCACTACCTACAGCGACGGTCTGGCCACCTTCACGCTCTTTGTCGAACCGGCGTCGTCCACGAAGCCGGACGGCAAACTCCGGCGTCAGGGGTCCACCGTGGTGCTGGCCCGACCGGTTCGCCAGGCAGAGCGTACCTTTGTGACCACCCTGGTGGGGGAGGTGCCCGCGGATACGGCCCGGCGTGTGCTCAAGAATGTGACCCTGGAGTCCGGCGGTGATTGAAGAACAGGGTCGGGTGGTGGCCGTGGAAACGGGTGCGGTCTGGGTGGAAACGGTGCGCCGTGGCAGTTGCGCCGCCTGCAATGCCGGCCGCGGCTGCGGCCAGCGGATGCTGGAGCGATTGCAGGCCGGCGGCGCGGCGCAGGTGCGCGCGCTGACCGATATCTCCGCCGGTGTCGGGGATCGGGTCACCATGGGCATTCCGGAACAACTGCTGTTGCGCGGGACCCTGCGGGTCTATTTACTCCCCCTGTTACTCCTGTTCGGCGGGGCCCTGGCGGGCCAGCATCTGGGCTCCGGCGACACAACGGCCATGCTGTGTGGCCTGCTCGGTCTGGCCGGGGGATTTGCCTGGAATCGCTGGTACAGTCGCCGTCACGAAAACGACCGGGCGCACCAGCCTCGTGTTCTGCGGGTTCTGCCGAACGCGGACGAGTCATTCATCAATCGGGAATCACAATAGAGGTCTTCATGCCAACAGCCATGCGCAACCCGAGATTGACGATACTGCTGCTGGGCCTGCTGATGATCAGCTGCAAGCCCCAGGCGCAGACCCTGCCGGATTTCACCGGCATGGCGGATAAGCACGGCGCGGCCGTGGTGAACATCTCCACCGTGCGTTCCAGTGACGGCGGCGACATGCGCGAGCGCCTCCAGGGCCGGCTGCCGGATTTTCTGGAAGATTTCATGGGGGATCAGCTCGGCGATCAGTTCCGCATGCCGCAGCGCGAGGCCCGGTCCCTGGGCTCGGGTTTCATTATCGACGCGGACGGCTACATTCTCACCAACTATCATGTGGTCGCAAAGGCGGACACCATCACGGTGCAGCTGCGCGACCGCCGTGAGCTGGAAGCCGAAATCGTGGGCACGGATCAGCAGAGTGATCTGGCCCTGCTGAAGGTGGACGCCAGCGACCTGCCCACGGTTGATATCGGCTCCTCGGAAGCGCTGCAGGTGGGCGAGTGGGTGGTGGCCATCGGCGCGCCCTTCGGCTTCGAGAACACCGTCACCGCCGGCATTGTCAGCGCCAAGGGCCGCAGCCTGCCCAACGAGAACTATGTACCCTTCATCCAGACCGACGCCGCCGTCAATCCGGGCAACAGCGGCGGGCCGCTGTTCAACATGGACGGCGAGGTGATCGGCGTGAATTCGCAGATCGTGAGCCGTTCGGGCGGTTTCAACGGTCTGTCTTTTGCCGGGCCCATCGACAGGGCCATGAATGTGGTCGACCAGCTCAAGGAACACGGTCAGGTGACTCGTGGCTGGCTGGGCGTCATGATTCAGGAAGTGGACCGTGAGCTGGCCGAGTCCTTCGATATGGACCGCCCCCGGGGCGCGCTGGTGGCCCGGGTGATGTCCGATTCGCCGGCGGCAAAGGCCGGCTTCAAGCCCGGCGATGTGGTGGTCGAGTTCAACGGCCAGTCCATCGAGACCTCGTCCAAACTGCCGCATATCGTGGGCCGCCTGGAGCCGGGCAGCGAGGCCGAGGCGGTCATTCTGCGCGAGGGCGATCGCAAGCGTCTGGACGTAACCGTGGGTGAGCTCCCCGAGGATATCGCCGACAAACGCCGGCCCGGTTCGGGCGGCGGAGGCGGCGAATCCTCCGCGCGCTCGAGCCTGGGGCTGACCGTGGAGGCGCTGTCCGATGCCGAGCTGCAGCAACTGGAAGTGCCCCAGGGCGTGAAGGTGACCGGCGTCGACGACGGTCCGGCCGCGCGCGCGGGCATTCGTCCCGGGGATGTGGTCGTGACCCTGGCCAACCAGCCGGTCACCGATCCGGGCCGCTTCCACGAACTGGCCGGTTCGCTGGAACCCGGTGTATCCGTGCCGGTGCTGGTTTCGCGCAACGGCAATCCGCGTTTCCTGGCGCTGCGCAAGCCCGAAAACGACTGAAAAGCCTGTCCGGGCCCGGCTTCAGCCGGGCCCTTCCTTCCGCGCGGCGCGGCCTCCGTGCATTCAACGGGTCTTATACAGTAAAATCCCCCGCTCACCCTTTCCGGCAATGGCCCGTTTTGTGACCGATATCAGCCAGATCCGCAACTTCTCCATCATTGCCCATATCGATCACGGCAAGTCCACGCTCTCGGATCGCATCATCCAGATCTGTGGCGGGCTGACGGAGCGTCAGCTCAAGGAACAGGTGCTGGATTCCATGGATCTCGAGCGCGAGCGCGGCATCACCATCAAGGCCCAGAGCGTGACCCTGGATTACAAGGCCCGGGATGGCGAAACCTACCAGCTCAACTTTATCGACACGCCCGGCCATGTGGATTTTTCCTACGAGGTCTCGCGTTCGCTGTTCGCCTGCGAGGGCGCCCTGCTGGTGGTGGACGCCGCCCAGGGCGTGGAAGCGCAATCCGTGGGCAACTGCTATACCGCCATCGCTCAGGACCTGGAAGTGCTGCCGGTGCTGAACAAGGTGGATCTGCCCCAGGCGGAGCC
>CAZHGU010000212.1:0-3631 GCA_964532105.1 uncultured Alcanivorax sp.
CCTTGGATTTCTTGCCCTCGCGGATCACGTTGCGGCTGTAGTGATGCGCGAAGCTGGGTTCAATACCGTTGGAGGCATTGTTGGCCAATGACAGCGAGATCGTGCCTGTCGGGGCAATGGAGCTGTGATGCGTAAAGCGCCCGCCGCGTTCGGCCAGCTGTTCCACCAGTTCCGGGTTCTCTCCGGCCACCTGCTGCATGTACCGGCTGTACTTCGCCCACAGGATGCGCCCCTTGACGGTATCGCCGGGCTGGTAGCCGTCGCGTTCCATTTCCGGACGTTTGGCCAGCATCTCCTGGGTGACTTCGTAGTCCTCGTCCATCACCGGCGCCGGTCCTTTCTCTTCGGCCAGCTCCAGCGCCGTTTGCCAGCCCTGCAACGCCATCTGTTTGGACGCTTCCTCGGTGAACTCCAGCGAGGGTTCCTCGCCGTATTTTTTGCCCAGCATGGTCAGTGTCGAACCCAGGCCCAGAAAGCCCATGCCGTGCCGGCGCTTGCGCAGGATCTCGTTTTGCTGCTTGTCCAGCGGCAGGCCGTTCAGTTCCACCACGTTGTCCAGCATGCGCGTGAAGATATCCACCACCCGGCGGTATTCGTCCCAGTCGAACCAGGCGTTTTCCGTGAAGGGTTCGCGCACGAACATGGTCAGGTTGACCGAACCCAGCAGGCAGGCGCCATAGGGCGGCAAGGGCTGTTCGCCGCAGGGATTGGTCGCGCGGATTTCCTCGCAGAACCAGTTGTTGTTCATCTCGTTGACGCGGTCGATCAGGATGAAGCCCGGCTCGGCATAGTCATAGGTGGAGGTCATGATCATGTCCCAGATGCGCTGGGCCTTGAGCGTGCGATAGATGCGGCACGCCACCTGACCGTCCTCGCGGGTGATATAGCCCTGCTTGACGGGCCACTGCCGCCAGATCACCTGGTCCGGGTCATGGAGGTCCACGCCGTCGGCGTCCGCTTCCTGCTGGGTGAGCGGAAAGGCCACGGGCCAGTCCTCGCCGTTTTCCACCGCCTGCATGAACTCATCGGTAATCAGCAGCGACATGTTGAATTGCCGCAGCCGGCCGTCCTCGCGCTTGGCGCGGATGAATTCCATGACATCCGGATGGCCCACGTCGAAGGTGGCCATCTGGGCGCCACGCCGGCCGCCGGCGGACGAGACCGTGAAGCACATCTTGTCGTAGATATCCATGAACGACAGCGGCCCGGAGGTATAGGCGCCGGCGCCGGTGACATAGGCGCCGCGCGGGCGCAGCGTGGAGAAGTCATAGCCGATGCCGCAGCCGGCCTTGAGCGTCAGCCCGGCCTCGTGAACCTTGTCCAGGATGTCGTCCATGGAATCGCGGATGCTGGACGACACCGTGCAGTTGATGGTGGAGGTGGCCGGCTTGTGCTCCCAGGCGCCGGCATTGGACGTGATCCGGCCGGCGGGAATGGCGCCGTGGCGCAGCGCCCAGAGGAACTTCTCGAACCACTCCTGCTGCACTTCCTCGTCTTCCACCTGGGCCAGCGACCAGGCCACGCGCTGCCAGGTCTCATCCACCGTCTTGTCCAGGATCTCCCCGTCCTTGGTCTTCAGCCGGTACTTGGAATCCCAGATGTCCTCCGAAGCGGGCTGGATCGGAATCTCGGTTACCGCGTCGTGCAGGGTCTGCACCTTGGCTGCCTGGCTCATGCTGTACGCTCCTTGAAAAGTCCCGGTGCTTGATATTGCCGCCCGATTCAGCGACTTATTCTGGTTATCCACAATGTGTGCACCGGTTTGTCCCCGGAAAGCACAATATATTGTGGTCAAAAGGGAAGCCTAGACCGATATATAGGGTTATGCAACCGTCCCGTGAAAGGATTTTCAAGGCCTGCCGAAAATCGCACAAAAGCCCTGATGCCGGGATGATCCGGCCGGCGGCCGAGGCCTGTGAGCCGGGCCGGCAAGGATCAAAAAATCGGCAAACGCGATCAGAGTCCATGGGGCATGCTCCGGGGGACGGCAACGGAATGCGCCGGAATTCCGCCGGGCCGTGTCCGTTCGGGACGGGCGTCCAAAAGTCCTTCAGAGACAAGGACTTATTCCTTCACATCCGACCGGAGAGAACCTCAATCGGGCCGCTCATGCCTTGAATTCTGGTTCCTTTTGCGCTGCTGAACGAAGATGGTCTGTGACAAGGGTTGCATATTTCGCCGAATGTCACCCACGGCGAAGGAGGCTGGTTATGGCCGCGACACCCACACTGAAACGCATGGACGAGGCCCGGGAACAGTCCCTGGAAAGCGTCTTCCAGACCCTGTTCGCCGAGGACGACGCTCCGCCAGCGGTCGATGATGAAACGGTGCGCGACATCCTGCGCCAATGCCGTGGCGAGTACCTGTTCGCGCAGCTGGAACGCAGGCTGGGCGGGCAGCCCCTGAGTGCCCGTCAGAAGGGCCGGATTCAGCTGGCCCGGCACGTATTGCGTGCTTACTTTGCCCAGCCCGCCTTTCATCCCCACCTGGCCCGGGCCCTGCTGGCGGAATCCGGTGGTCTGCTCGCCCGCGCGCTCACCCCGGGCGGCTGGCTCATGCAGCACGGCCGCGACCCGGTCCATGAACTGCTGACCCTGGTGGGCCGGGTGGGCATCGGCTGGTCACCCGGCGACCGGCGCGCCGACGAGGCCCGGGACATGCTCTGCAGCTGGCTGCGTTCCCTGGGCCGTGACGGCGACAGCGAGACCGTGGTGGCCACGGCCCGGGCCCGGGTGGCGGATTTTGACCAGGTATGCCAGCGGCGCGTGGCCGGTGTCCGGGGCCGGGATCAGGGCCCGGGCGCGGCCTTCGCCCGGCAGCGCGCGGCCCGGGTGATCAACCAGAAGCTCGCCGGCCGCCAACAGCCGACCTTCATGGCGCGCAGTCTGCACCAGGACTGGTGGCCGGCCCTGCAGCGGGTGTTCAGCGAAGAGGGCGAACAAAGCGAACGGGCCTCGCGTCTGGTGCGTGTGCTGGCTCTGGTGGTCTGGGCACTGCAGCCGCGCGAGGACGTCTCCCGTGAACTGAAGAAACTCTGCCGCGTGGCCGAGGAGATCAGCCGGGAACTGCCCCGGGTGCTCGCGGAAGTCATTCCGGACATCGAACGCCGCGAGGCTCTGGTGGACCGCATCGAAGTGGCCCTGTATTCCATCATTCACGGCCGTCAGGTGCAGCGCCAGACCGTGGAGCCGCTGGACGAGAGCGAATGCCCCGAGGTGACGCTGGCGTCCGGGGGTGCGGATGCGGAGTGGTTCGAGCGTACGACGGACGCCCAGCGCATGTGGTTGCTGAGCGGTGAGGCAGAACAGGACTATCTCTTCTTTGATCTGTTCGGGCGCCGGGTGCTGCATGGCTCGCCCGGGGAGATACAGGAAAAACTCGAAAGCGGAGAACTGCGGCCGGTGCCGGCGCCGGTGCCCACACCGCAGCTGGTGCGCACCCACCTGAATCAGCTCAAGCGCCGTACCCGGCGCGGGAGGCTGCGCCGGCAGGCGAGTGAGACCCCGCCCCGGAGGGCGGAGTCCTGATTCCGTGTGACGGACAGCTTCAGATGGCCAGGGACAGGCTCAGGAAGGGGCCGCCGAGATTGAAGTCGGCATCAATGTCGCTCACATCGTCCAGGGTCAGATTC
>CAZHGU010000213.1:0-3626 GCA_964532105.1 uncultured Alcanivorax sp.
GCTTGCTACTTCTGTGCAAGCTCCTCACGAAAGGCCTCGGCCGGACCGGGGCGGGAAAGCAGAAACCCCTGGGCCGTGTCGCAGCCCTGTTGCCTCAGCCAATCGAGCTGCTCCCGGGTTTCCACGCCTTCGGCGACCACTTCCAGCCCCAGGGCCTTGCCCAGCTGAATAATACCATCGGTCACCGCGCCCCGCGTGGCATCGGTTTCCACTTCCGATATGAAAGCCCGGTCGATCTTGAGTTCGCGAAACGGCAACTGGCTGAGATAACTCAGGGAGGAATAACCGGTACCGAAATCATCAATGGAAAGTCGCACGCCGCGCCGGTCCAGATCCTCCAGTATTGACTTGACGGCCTCGAAATCCAGCAGAAAGGACGACTCCGTGATTTCCACGGTCAGATCACAAATCGACAGTCCGTAGCGTTCCACCGCTTCAAAGAGCCAGTCGAAAAAGGTCATGCGCCGGATCTGATGCGCCGAAACATTGATGGCGGCCGGCGGCACTTTGAGCCCCGACTCCTTCCAGGCTCTGAGATCCGCGAGCACGGATTCCACCAGGGCTTCCATCATGGGGTGGATCAATCCCGTATCTTCCGCCAGCGGAATAAAGCGATCCGGGCGCACCATGGTGCCGTCCGGTGACGGCCAGCGCGCCAGTACTTCCATGCCCACCAGCTCACCGGTAGTCACGCTGTACTGCCCCTGATAGTGGGGCACAATGGCGTGCTCCTGAATGGCAACCTTGAGCCGGCGCTCCAGAGCCACCGCCTCAATGACATTGTGGCTCATCTCCTCCGAATAGAATTCGTGCGAGACCTCGGGGTTCTTGCGCACCCGTTGCAGGGCCAGGTCCGCCTTGCGCCGCAGAGCACTGGGCGTTTCATCATCCGTGGGAAATACCGCAAAACCGAAATTTACCGACACCGAAAGCGTATCGTTTGAACTTAGTCGTATGGGCTCGGAAAACAGTGAAATCAGCTGGTGCGCGAAACGTTCCGCGTCGTCACTGCTTTGCAGATCCTGGGCAAAGATCAGAAACTCATCGCCTTCGTAACGGGCCACCACGTCATTGCCGTAGAGCCGGCTTTCCAGGCGCCGTCCGATTTCCTGGAGCACTTCATCGCCGTATTCAAAGCCCAGACTTTCGTTGATCGTATAAAAACGACTCACATCCAGCGCACCCACCATGACCAGGGTGCCGGCGGAACGCGCCTGCACCACGGCATCGTCGAGGCGCTCGTCGAAGGAGGTCATGTTGGGCAGACCCGTCATGCGGTCGTGCATGGCCAGGTGGTGCAATTCCTTTTCCGCCCGGCGCTGGTCCGTGATATCGATAATCAGGCCGTCCCAGACCGTGGAGCCGTCTTCCAGACGCCGGGGTTGAGAAATGCTGCGATACCAGAACAGAGTGCCATCCAGCGCAAAGATGCGTACCTCGATATCCATGACGGACAGGCTCTGACTGGTCTTTTCCATGGCGTATTCGTGCCGCGCCCGGTCTTCCGGATGAAACTGCTCCAGCATCGCCTGCGCATCCCGGGTGACTTCCTCCGGCGTCAGTCCCAGGCGTGGCAACAGATTGCCGCGCATGAAGTTGTACACCACGGAACCGTCGGGGTAGAGCTGACGCTGAAAGATGCCGCCGGGAATCTCGTCGCTGAGCGGCGCCAGATCCACCGGCTGCTCCGTAAGCGGTAAATGCAGACCCCCCGAATCCGCCTGATCACGGACCACGCTGACCGACGCCACGGGCTCGCCCTCATGGTCGCGCACCACGCCTACCATGTGCTCGGTCTCGAATACGGAGCCATCCCGGCGTTTCATGCGAAAGTCGCCGTGATAAATCTGGCGATCCGTCTCCAGCGCCTTTTCCGTGATTTCACCGAACTCGCGGAATCCGGCCTCGTCCACGTGGAGAAACTCCGTCGTGCAATCCCGGATTTCCTCGGGCCGCCAGCCGAAGACCCGGTGAACACTGTCGCTGGCAGTGAGAATGCGGCGGCTTTTCCATCCGACGACAAAGACGGGGTTCTCGTGTGCCAGGAAGGCCGCTTCGAGCAGGTTGGTATTGGCGAGATCGGGTATGGAGCCCATTATTCACGTCCCCTGGCGATCCATTGCATACCGACCGGAGCATGGCTCCGTTCGGCCCGAGCCGGTTTCAGACCGGAAACCGGTTTCTATTCTCCATTCCCCCCTGCCGGATTCACGCGTGCTGGTACTGAAATGATTCCATCCGGCTTTTTGTACTCCATACAGCAGGGCCGGCCGAAGCCACGCCGGACGTTCTGATTGTTATGGGACTTACTTAAGCATCTGCGAAGAAATTCGTAAAGAGGACCAGAATCATTCGGACGGGATCGGCAATGCCGGCCCGGGACTGGAGAAAGATATCAGGGTGCCATCAAACTCGTTCAAACGCCTGTTTGCATAACCCGGCATCGCACGGGAAACAACTCGTCAGGCGGGCTTATCGACAAGATGATCCGCATGACAGAGCCGGTTCCGTCCCGCCTGCTTGGCGTAATACATGGCCCGATCCGCTTCGTTGAGCAGAAAATCCTCGTCGAGGTTGTCATCCTGAATCAGGGACGCTATGCCGACGCTCACCCCAATGGTGGGCGCCCGTCCGGAATCCCTGTTGAGTTCATTGATCGCATCCAGCAATGCCCGGGCGATTTGCTCCGACTGAACGGTATTGGTGTCGCCGAGAATCAGGGCGAACTCGTCGCCGCCCATGCGCACGGCCAGATCTGCGGGCCGACGTGCAAAACCGGCCAGCACACGGCCAATGTCCGCCAGGCACTGATCGCCGGCGATATGACCGTACTGATCGTTGTACTGCTTGAAGTGATCCACGTCCACGGCCACCAGGCTTACCGGGGTGGTGTCGCGAAAACTGCGCCGCAGTTGCTGACGAAGGAAAAGATTGAAGTACCGCCGGTTGGCCAATCCGGTCAGTTCATCGTGCAGGGCCATGGCTTCGGCTCGTTCCTCGGCTTCCTTGCGCAACGTGATGTCATGATGCGATACCACAAAGAGTTCGTCGCAGCCGTGCAACGGCGTAAAACGCATGAGGAACCAGCGCTGCTCATCCGGACTGTGGCAGGGGTACTCACAGTAGAACGAGTCCTGTTCGCCGCGAAGCACCGCCTGCATGCCGACCTCCACCTGCCGGGCGAGTTCGTCGCCACCGGCGGCCGAGCTCGACAGCACGCCCATATAATTGACGCCTTTCCAGCTACCCTGAACACACAGGCCATTATCCTCGGCAAAGGCGCGCCAGGCCCGATTGACATCCACAATGGTGCCGTCGGCATCCATGACCGCGATCTGCTCCTGAAGGGAGTTGAGCACCGCCGTATCCAGGCCCCCCTGCGCACGCCGGATTGCGTGATCCCGCCACCCTTCCGCCAGACCCGGTACCTTCGAGGTCGGAACGACCCGCGCCGCCCGGGCCGACAGGCTTCGCAGCGTCTGCGCCAGGCCCGTCCACCGGTTCCGGAGCAGCTCGCGATGATCGTACAAGGGTGGCAGCATGGTTGCGTGGCCCGGGAGACAGGAATTCGATCCTCAGCGTACGCTTAAAACGTGAACCAGAACACATTTTCCGGGGAACTACCT
>CAZHGU010000214.1:0-3576 GCA_964532105.1 uncultured Alcanivorax sp.
AAAAAAACGTAAGGCGCCCGCCGGGGCGCGTCCCGGCTTGCCGCCCGAAGGGCGGCCCTCACGGGAAAGCACAGAAACAACCCTGAACGCCCGGACATACGCAATGCCATAAAAAAGCCCCGCGGGACGGGTCCGGCGGGGCCTTTTCCGGATTCCGGGAACCGCGTTCAGGCTTCGGGCTCGACCGCCACGAACCTGCGCTTGTGCGGGCCCTTCTGCTCGAAGCGTACGCGACCATCGGTCAGGGCAAAGATGGTGTGATCCTTGCCGATGCCGGTGTACGCGCCGCTGTGGAAGCTGGTGCCGCGCTGGCGCACGAGGATTTCGCCCGCGCGCACGGCCTGACCGCCGAAGCGCTTGACACCCAGGCGTTTACTCTCGGAATCGCGTCCGTTCTTGGTACTACCGCCGGCTTTCTTGTGTGCCATGGTTACCTCGCTGCTGGGGGATCAGGCCTTGATCCCGGTAATTTTCACTTCAGAGAACCACTGACGGTGGCCGTGCTGTCGGCGACTGTTCTTGCGGCGCCGCAACTTGACGATCTTGATCTTCTTGCCACGGCCATGCTCCACCACCTCACCGGTCACGCTGGCACTATCCAGCACGGGCTGGCCGACCTTGACATCGTCGCCATCGGCGACCATCAGCACCTGATCAAAGGTGACGTTCTCACCGGCGGCGGAGTCCAGCTTTTCCACGCGCAGGCGGTCGCCCTCCTCCACGCGATACTGCTTGCCACCGGTCTGGATAACTGCGTACATAGGTTGAATCCTGCTTTTCTGTCCCGCGCGGCGGGCCCGGACATGCGAGCTGCGCTCGTCCCGGCCACTTGCAAGGCCACGGCGACGGTTACCGAGGCGCGGAATTTTACGGGATCGCCGCCGGAGAAACAAGCCGGCTCCGGCTTTCTTGACTCCCCCCTGCCCCCTGTTAGCATTGCCGCGAGCCTGCGGCGTGCCGCCTGGAACGCTTTCCGGGGGCCGTTGCAGCCTGCCGGCCTGATCAGGGGTATCCGATGGATTTCCGGTCGATCTATTCCGTGGTCGAGGACGACTTCAACGCGGTCAACGACTTCATCAATCATCATCTGGATTCCGACGTTCCCCTGATCCGGGAAGTGGGCCAGTACATTATCGACGGCGGTGGCAAGCGCCTGCGCCCGCTGGTGGCCATCCTCTGCGCCCGCGCCGGCGGTTATGACGGGCGCCTGCATATCAATGTGGCCGCGGTAATCGAGTTCCTGCATACCGCCACCCTGCTGCATGACGACGTGGTGGACGAATCCGACCTGCGCCGGGGCCGCGAGACGGTCAACGCCGTCTGGGGCAACGCCGCCAGTGTGCTCGTGGGCGATTTCCTGATTTCACGTGCCTTCCAGCTGGTGGTGGACGTAGGCGACCGGCACCTGATGGATATTCTGGCCAACAGCACCAATGTGATCTCCGAGGGCGAGGTGCTGCAGCTGATCAACTGTCGGGATCCGGAGACCACGGAAGAGAGCTACATGCGGGTTATCCACCACAAGACGGCCAAGATGTTCGAATCGGCGGCGCAGACGGGTGCCGTGCTGGGCGTGGATGATCCGGAGGAAACACGGCAGCGCAAGACGTCCTACGGCGAATACGGCCGTCATCTGGGCATCGCCTTTCAGTTGATCGACGACGTGCTGGACTATCAGGGCGATGCCTCGGAACTGGGCAAGAATCTGGGCGACGATCTGGCCGAGGGCAAGCCCACGCTGCCGCTGATTTATACGCTGCGCCACGGCAAGGCGGAGCAGGCCGAACTGATTCGTTCGGCCATTCGCAACGGCGGCCTGGATCATCTGGACGAGATCCTGGCGACCGTGCAGGCCTCGGGCGGACTGGAATACACCCGGGAACGTGCCCGTTATCACACCGATTGCGCGCTGGACGCCCTTGCTCCGACGCCGGACAACCGTTACAAGGAAGCCCTGACCAAGCTGGCCCGGGATTCCCTGGCCCGCACCTGGTAATACCGCTATGGAGAAACCCATGCTGGCCCGAACGATCACCACGATGGCATCACTGGCCCTGCTTGCCGGCTGCGCGCTCAGCCCCCAGGAAATCGAGGTGCGTCCGGACCCGGCCGTGCCCGCGGCCAATGTGGGCCACAACGCCCCGGTCGAGGTGGAGGTGGTGGACGAACGCGCGGACAAGGTCTTCGGCACCCGGGGCGGCATCTACAAGGATACGGCCCTGATCCACCCGGCCAACGACGTCAATGCCGCCATTCGCGAGATTGTGCGCAACGGCCTGCAGAAACAGGGGTTCAATGCCTATAACCCGGAAGGCGAGCCCACCCGGCTGAGGGTGCATATCGAAACCCTGTCCTATGTACCCGAATCCGGCTCCGTGGTGAACCAGGTCACCACCCGGGCGGTGCTCCGGGCGGTGGCCGAACGCCCCGAGGCCACCCATAGCGCCACCTTCCGCAGCAAGGTTACCCATGACACGCCCTTTACCCCGGACAGCCGGCGTAACGAGGCCATGATGAATGATGTGCTCGAGCGCTCGCTGAAGCGCCTGCTCGCTGACCCGGAGCTGCTCGCCTTCCTCTCGGGCACGGATGACCCATCCGCCCCGTCGGACACGGAGGCGGACGAAGACGAAGCCGATAACGAAAGTGAAGAGAAGGACGGCCAGGCCCAATCACAAGAGGCATCATGAAACGGGTGGTGATCCATTACTGCACCGGCTGCAACTGGCTGTTGCGCAGCGGCTGGATGGCCCAGGAGCTGCTGTCCACCTTTGCCGATGATCTCGACGAAGTGGCCCTGCAACCGGGCACGGGCGGCGTCTTCGAGATCCATGCCGGCGACACCCTGATCTGGGAGCGCAAGCGCGACGGCGGATTCCCCGATATCAAGGAGCTCAAGCGCCGGGTCCGCGACGAGTTCTGGCCCGATCGGGAGCTGGGCCATCTGGATCGTTCGAGCTAGACCACCTGCCCGGAGCGACGACCCCGCTCCGATTCCGATAACCGCTGTTCCAGCTCCTGGTTACGCTGCTCCAGTTCCCGGTTCCGGTTTTGCAGGGTCCGGGTCTGCGACTCCAGCTCTTCGTTGGTTACGCGCAGTTCCTCCTCGTGCGCCTGCAACTCTTCCTCCGAGTTCTGCAAACGCTGCGACTGCTGTTCCAGCTGTTCATTGGCGCGCGCCATCTCCGCCTGCTTTTGTTCCAGTTCACGGGCCTGCGCCCGGGACTCCGTCAGCGCCTGCTCCATGGCCGTGCTGGCCAGGCTCGCCTGCAGGGCAATGGCGATGGATTCCGCCGCCGCTTGCAGAAATTCGGTATCGGACTCGTCCGGTTCCCCCCAGCCCGCCAGTTCGATCAGACCATACAGGGTTCCGTCCCGGACCAGTGGAATCAGCCAGACATACCCCGGCTGAGATCGACCGATACCCGAGGCCACGGGCAGAAAATCCGAGGGCAGATCCCGAACCAGACGGACCCGGCCGTCCGCCGCGGCCTGCCCGGCCAGACCCTCGCCAGGTTCGATAGGATCCGGGGTAGTAGACAACGCATAACCGCTTACACACCGCAACAGACCCCG
>CAZHGU010000215.1:0-3564 GCA_964532105.1 uncultured Alcanivorax sp.
CGGGCGCGCTTCTGGTGGGCGTGCTGGTGGTGCTCTTCGCCCGGGCGGCGGAGTGGTCCTACGGGCAGTTCCAGCGGCTTTATGAATGGAATGAGTACGCCCCGCTGCTGGTCACGCCTCTGGGCATGGTGGCGATTGCCTGGGTGATGCGCCGCTTTGCGCCGGCGGCCCAGGGCAGCGGCATTCCCCAGGTGCTGGTGATCCTCAAGCCGCGTTACCGCTGGCTGCGGCCGGCCTTTCTCGGCATCCGGGTGATTGTGGCGAAGTTCGTGCTCACCTGCATGGGCCTGATGGTAGGCGCGTCCATCGGCCGCGAAGGGCCCAGTGTCCACATCGGCGCGGCCGTCATGCGCGACATGGGCCGTCTGGGCCAGTTGCGCCAGAAGGCGGTGGATAACGCGCTCATTGTCGGCGGCGGGGCGGCCGGCGTATCGGCGGCCTTCAACGCGCCCCTGGCGGGCATTGTCTTTGCCGTGGAATCGCTCGCCCAGCCGCTGGAAAAGCGCAACAGCGGCATTCTCATTGTCAGCATCTTTCTCTCGGGCGTGGTGGTGCTGGCGCTGTCCGGCCACTACAGTTATTTCGGCACGCCCGAGGCCACCCTGATGCTGGCGGACAGCTGGCTGGGCGTGCTGGTGACCGGTCTGAGTTGCGGCCTGCTGGGCGGTCTCTTCGCGCGCCTGCTGGTATCCGGCACCCGGGCGCTGGTGCCGACCATGCAGGCCGAACCGCTGAAGCTGGTCTTTCTCTGCGGCCTGTTCATTGCCTCGCTGGGTGTGCTCACGGGCGGGGAAACCTTCGGCACCGGCTATGAACAGGTCCGGGATCTGCTGGATGCGCAACGCGAGGGGGAGTGGACCTTTCCGCTGGCGAAAATGGCCGCCACCCTGGCGTCCTATTTCAGCGGCATTCCGGGCGGCATTTTCTCGCCCAGCATGGCGGCCGGTGCCGGCGTGGGCGCGGCGGTGAGCGAGTTCATGCCCGGCGGAGCATTAGTAGGGTTGGCCATGGTGGGCATGGCGAGCTTTCTTTCCGGCGTCTTGCAGCGTCCGCTGGTTTCTTTTGTGATCGTCATGGAGATGACCGGCAACCGCCATGATATTCTGCTGGCGCTGATGCTGGGCTCGCTGGTGGCCTTCGGTGTGTCGCGTTTGCTCATGCGCGCTTCACTGTATGATGCGCTCGCCACGGATCTGGTCAGCGGGCCGGAGCGCCCGGCGGCGCAGCCGCAAGGTCCGCGTGACCCGGATAACGACGCCGGGCGCAAGAGGTAACAGGCTGTCAACTTGCCGCCCGTGCCGGGCCTTTCTATCATGCCCGGCACGAATTTCTCCTGCCGGCGATGACGGCGGTACGCAAAAGGCTGGATCAGGCATGACGGATACGGGTCAAAGGCCCCTGAAAGCGGGGATTGTCGGTGGTACCGGTTATGCAGGCGTGGAGTTGCTGCGCCTGCTGACGGGTCATCCCGGTGTGGAGTTGCGCTGTATTACCTCCCGGGGCGAGGAAGGCCGTCCGGTGGCGGAATTGTTTCCCAGCCTGCGCGGTTTGCTGGATCTGGAATTCACGGCTCCGTCCACCGAGCGTCTGGCGGAATGTGATCTGGTGTTCTTCGCCACGCCGCACAATGTGGCCATGCATTCGGTGCCGGAGCTGCTGGAAGCCGGCACCCGGGTGGTGGATATCTCCGCGGATTTCCGGTTGCGCGACCCGGCGCTGTGGGCCCGCTGGTATGGCGAGCCCCATGCCTGTCCGGAGCTGCTGGCACAGAGCGTGTACGGGTTGCCGGAGCTGAATCGGCAACGGATCGCGGACGCGCGCCTGGTGGGCTGCGCCGGCTGCTACCCCACCGCCATTCAGCTGGGTTTCATGCCGTTGCTGGAACAGGGCCTGGTCGACGAGCAGCATCTGATTGCCAGTGCCGCCTCGGGCGCCAGTGGCGCGGGCAAGAGTGCCCGGGTGCCCATGCTGCTGGCCGAGGCGGGCGAGAGTTTCAAGGCCTATGGCGCCGGCGGTCACCGGCATCTGCCCGAAATCGAGCAGGGGCTGTCGGATATAACCGGCGGTCCGGCCCGCGCGACCTTCGTGCCCCACCTGATTCCCATGGTGCGTGGCATCCACGCCAGTCTCTACGCCACATTGCGCGATACCGGCCAGAACCTGGAAGCCCTGCAGCAACTTTATGAGCGGCGTTTTGCCGACGAGCCCTTTGTGGATGTGATGCCGCCGGGCACGCATCCGGAAACGCGCTGGGTGCGTGGCGCCAACCATTGCCGGCTGGCCCTCCATCGGCCTGGTGACGGCGATACCCTGGTGGTGTTGTCGGTCATCGACAATCTGGTCAAGGGCGCCTCCGGTCAGGCGGTACAGATCATGAACATCATGTTCGGCCTGCCGGAGACGCAGGGTCTGGAACAACCCGGACTCATGCCATGAACCCGGGCGCGCGGCGGCAGTCAAACAGGACATCCCATGGCGCGTAGAAAAGCCGGGAAGACGCATCAGGACGTGGTGCTGGAGGAAGTGGTTCCGGCGCGGCGGCGGCGCTGGCGGGTCTATACCAGTCTGGCCGTGGTGTTGGCGCTACTGGGAGTCTATTTTCTGGGGCTGGTCAATGGCCGCCAGCAGGAGCTGAGTCTGGAGCGCGAGCGCGACCAACTGGTCCAGCAGGTGGAGGAGTTGCAGAGCAAGCTGCGCACCACCCGGGATCAGCTGGCACTGCAGCGCACCAGTACCCGCATGGCCGAGCAGGCCCAGAGCCAGGTGCGTGGTGAAATCCGCACCCTGCGCGACCAGGTGGCCGAACTTGAAGAGGCCGTGGCCTTCTACAAGAATGTAATGGCCCCGAACCAGAAGGAAGAAGGGCTGTCCATAGAACAACTGGACCTGGCCCCCACGGATGAAGCGCGCACCCTTGATTTCCGGCTGGTGCTGACGCAGCTGGGGGACAACCGCGTCTTTCTGGACGGCCAGGTTCAGATCCGGGTGACCGGACAGCGGGACGAGGACGAGGTTACATTGAGCAATGATGTGCTGAGTGCGGGCAGTGAAACCCGGTTCCGCTTTCGGTATTTTCAGGAGCTCACCGGCCGTATCGAGCTGCCGGAAGGCTTCGAGCCGACCGGGGTGACTGTCAGGGCCGTGGCCACGGGCCGTCGTCAGGCCCGGGCGGAACGTGAATTCAACTGGACGCTGGAGGACAATCGTGATTGGGCGGGATAAGAAAGCAAGCAGTGAACAAGGCGGTCAGACCCTGATTTCGCCCAATGCGCAGGTCAACGGTGATGTGATCTTCAACGGCGGCCTGCATGTCCAGGGCAAGGTAGTGGGCAATGTCACCGCCGATGAGCAGGGCGGGCGCCTGGTGATCGGCTCTACCGGCGCGGTGGAGGGGGAAATCAATGTTCCGCGCGTGATCATCAATGGCCGGGTCAAGGGCGACGTCCATGCCGGCGAGCATCTGGAGCTGGCGGAAAAGGCCGTGATCGAGGGCAATGTCTACTACACCATGATCGAAATGGTCATGGGGGCCCGGGTCAACGGCAAGCTGGTCCGCGAGGAAGA
>CAZHGU010000216.1:0-3560 GCA_964532105.1 uncultured Alcanivorax sp.
CACCTTCCGCCGGACCCCCTCTGGCTCCCCCTTCCCAGGGAGAGAACCGAAATGCCTCGCCCCTCGCTCCTAGCTCCTCGCACCTTCCCCGGGATGAAAACCACCCGAGCGCTGCAGTATAGTTTCCGGCCCGGCAGGCGAAGACCCTGTGGTCACGCAACGGGTATGCCCTGAAACGCTCGTTTGACTATACTGCCGGACCGGTATTCGCCCCGAAGCGGACCGGCGCCGGGCGGGCGGCGATTCCGAGCCCCGTCGCGCATCGCAAACCGCCGGATCGCCCGCGGGCGACCCCATCCTCAACGGGCCAGGAACGGGACTGGAGAACCAGACTATGATCTACGAAGGCAAGGCCGTCCAGGTACAGATGCTGGACGGCGGCATCGCCGAACTGAAATTCGACCTCGAAAACGAAGGCGTCAACAAATTCGACCGCACCACGGTGGAAGACCTGGGCCAGGCGGTGGAAGCGCTCCAGGGCGCCGACGGCCTCAAGGGCGTGATCGTCACCTCCGCCAAGGATGTGTTCATCGTGGGCGCGGACATCACCGAATTCGAGGACATGTTCACCGGCAAGCAGGAAGACATTGCCGGCTGGGCCCGCAACTCCAACAACATCTTCTGCGGCTTCGAGGATCTGGACGTGCCCAAGGTGGCCGCCATCAACGGCTTCGCCCTGGGCGGCGGCCTGGAAATGGCGCTGACCTGCGAATACCGCGTCATGAGCACCGCCGCCCAGGTGGGCCTGCCCGAGGTGAAGCTGGGCCTGATCCCCGGCTTCGGCGGCACCGTGCGCATGAGCCGGCTCATCGGCATCGACAACGCCCTGGAATGGGTCACCGCCGGCGGCCAGCACAAGCCGGACAAGGCGCTCAACGACGGCGTGGTGGATTCCGTGGTGAACCCGGACAAGCTCCGCGACGCCGCCCTGTCGCTGGTGCAGGAATGCATCGACGGCAAGATCGACTGGCAGGCCAAACGCCAGGAGAAGCTGGACCCGCTGGCCATGCCGCAGATGGAACAGATGATGGCCTTCCAGACCGGCTCCGCCATGGTCCAGCAGCAGGCGGGCAAGCACTACCCCGCCCCCATGACGGCGGTGAAGGCCATGCAGGCCCACGCGGGCAAGAACCGCGACCAGGCGCTGGACGACGAGGCCAAGCACTTCGCCCAGGTCGCCGTCACGCCCCAGGCCACGGCCCTGGTGGGGCTCTTCCTGGCGGATCAGAAGCTCAAGAGCGTCAACGGCAAGGCCGCCAAGGGTGTGGACAAGATCAAGCACGCGGCCGTGCTGGGCGCGGGCATCATGGGCGGCGGCATCGCCTACCAGTCCGCCTACAAGGGCACGCCCATCGTCATGAAGGACATCGCCTCGGATGCCCTGGACGCGGGCATGGCCGAAGCCTCCAAGCTGCTCAGCAAGCGCGTCGAGCGCGGCAAAATGAGCGCTTCGGACATGGCCAAGACGCTGTCGTCCATCCGCCCCACCCTCAGCTATGAGGACTTCGACGAGGACATCGAAGTGGTCATCGAGGCCGTGGTGGAAAACGAGAAGATCAAGAAATCCGTGCTCGCCGAAACCGAGAGCACGCTCAAGGACGGCACCATCCTGGCGTCCAACACCTCCACCATTTCCATCACCCGCCTGGCCGAGGCGCTGAACAAGCCCGAGAACTTCGCCGGCATGCACTTCTTCAACCCGGTGCCGCAGATGCCGCTGGTGGAAGTGATCCGCGGCGAGAAAACCTCGGACGCCACCGTGGGCAAGCTGGTGAAATACGCCCAGCAGATGGGCAAGAACCCGGTGGTGGTCAACGACTGCCCGGGCTTTCTGGTCAACCGTTGCCTCTTCCCCTACTTCGGCGGTTTCGAAATGCTGGTGCGCGACGGCGCGGACTTCCAGCAGATCGACAAGGTCATGGAGAAATTCGGCTGGCCCATGGGCCCGGCCTATCTCTCCGACGTGGTGGGCATCGACACCGGCCACCATGCCGCCGCCGTCATGGCCGACGGCTTCCCCGAGCGCATGAAGCATGATTTCAAGGATGTGACCACCATCATGTACGAGAACGAGCGCTACGGGCAGAAGAACGGCGTGGGCTTCTACAAGTACGAGGAAGACAAGAAGGGCAAGCCCAAGAAGGTCGTGGACGAAAAGACCTACGAACTCATCAAGCCGCACATGGCCGGGATCCAGGAGTTCGACGAGGACGAGATCATCCACCGCCTGATGATTCCGCTGTGCACCGAAACCATGCGCTGCCTGGAAGACAACATCGTCGGTTCGCCGGCCGAAGCGGACATGGCCATGATCTACGGCATCGGCTTCCCGCCCTTCCGCGGCGGGCCCATGCGGTACGTCGATTCCATCGGCGTGCAGAAGTTCAAGGAACTCTGCGATCACTACGCCCATCTGGGCGCGCTCTACGAAGCGCCGCAGATGCTTAAAGACAAGGCCGCCGAAGGCAAGGGCTTCTTCGGTTAACCGCGGACAGCGACAGGAGATTCAGGAATGAGTGTAAACCCGCAAGATGTAGTCATTGTCGATGCTGTCCGTACCCCCATGGGCAAATCGAAAAACGGACAGTTCCGGAACGTGCGCGCGGAGAAGCTGTCCGCGTTGCTGGTCGAGGCGCTGCGCGAGCGCAACCCCCAGTGGGATATCCAGGAGACCGAGGATATTATCTGGGGCTGCGTGAACCAGACGCTGGAACAGGGCATGAACATCGCCCGCAACATCGGCATGCTCGCCGGCCTGCCCCGCACCACCGCGGGCCAGACCGTGAACCGCCTGTGCGGCTCGTCCATGCAGGCGCTGCACACCGCCACCCAGTCCATCATGACCGGCCACGGCGACGTCTTCGACGTCGGCGGCGTCGAGCACATGGGCCATGTCCCCATGGACCATGGCGCCGACATCGCCCCGGAGATGAGCAAGTACACCGCCAAGGCCTCCTACATGATGGGCCTGACCGCGGAAATGCTGGGCCGCACCCACGGCATCTCCCGCGAGCAGCAGGACCAGTTCGGCGTGCGCTCGCACCAGAACGCCTACCAGGCCATGAAGGAAGGCCGCTGGAGCAACGAGATCGTCCCCGTCGAGGGCCATGACGCCGACGGCGCCAAGACCCTGTGCGAAACGGACGAAACCGTGCGCCCGGACGCCAACCTGGACGACATGGCCAAGCTCAAGCCCGCCTTCGACCCGGCCAACGGCACCGTCACCCCGGGCACCTCCTCGGCCCTGTCCGACGGCGCCTCCGCCATGCTGGTGATGAGCGCGAAGCGCGCCCAGGAACTCGGCCTGACCCCGCGGGCGAAGATCCGCGCCATGGCCGTGGCCGGCTGCGACGCCGCCATCATGGGCTATGGCCCGGTCCCGGCCACCCAGAAGGCGCTCAAGCGTGCCGGCATGTCCATGGACGACATCGACTATGTCGAGCTCAACGAGGCCTTCGCCGCGCAGTCCCTGCCGGTACTCAAGGACCTGGGCCTGCTCGACAAGATGGACGAAAAGGTGAACCTCAACGGCGGCGCCATCGCCCTGGGGCATCCGCTGG
>CAZHGU010000217.1:0-3557 GCA_964532105.1 uncultured Alcanivorax sp.
CCGCCGGCATGGGCGGCGGCACCGGCACGGGCGCGGTGCCCATCGTGGCCGAAGTGGCCAAGGATCTCGGGATTCTCACCGTGGCCGTGGTCACCAAGCCTTTCCCCTTCGAGGGGCGCAAGCGCATGCAGGTCTCCGACGAGGGCATCAAGGAACTGCGCGAGCATGTGGATTCGCTGATCACGATTCCCAACGAAAAGCTGCAGTCTGTACTGGGCGGTACCACCAGCCTGCTGGACGCCTTCAAGGCGGCCAATGATGTGCTGCTCGGTGCCGTGCGCGGGATCGCGGATCTGATCGTCAAGCCCGGCATGATCAACGTGGACTTTGCCGACGTGCGCACCGTCATGTCCGAAATGGGCATGGCCATGATGGGCACCGGCACCGCCCGCGGCGAGGGTCGGGCACGTTCGGCCGGCGAGGTGGCCATTGCCAGCCCGCTGCTGGAGGACCTTGATCTGCACGGCGCGCGCGGCATTCTGATCAATATCACCGCCAACGAGTCCATTTCCCTGGACGAGTTCTCCGAGGTGGGCGATACGGTCAGCGAGATGGCCTCGACGGACGCCAATGTGATCATCGGCACCGCCATTGATCCGGACATGGAGGACGAGATCAGTGTCACCGTGGTGGCCACCGGCCTGGGCCAGGAGCAGGAACAGGAGCTCAAGGTCGTCGGCCGTGGCAACAATCCGGTGCGCGCGGACGGCCGGGTGGACTACGAGGACCTGGAACGGCGTCCGGCCTATGACCGCAGGCGTTCCCAGGCCCAGCCGCAGCAGCAGGAAGCGGAACCGGCGCCGGCGCGGGAGAACGCCAGTGCCGCGGGCGGGGACAACACTGCCGAGGATATGGACTTCATTGATATTCCGACCTTCCTGCGGCGGCAGGCGGACTGATAACGGTTATCAATGGTGGTACAATCCGGTTTTTGCTAGCATCAACGCCCGGCGGCGTTGCACTGGGGTGCCTCCTGCGGGAGGTGCCATGAGGACCCTGCATGATACGACAGCGAACACTGAAGAACGTCATCCGGGCGACGGGTGTCGGCCTGCATACCGGGGAGAAGGTGTACCTGACGGTACGGCCGGCCCCGGTCGACTCCGGCATCATCTTCCGGCGCGTGGACCTGGACCCGGTGGTGGATATTCCCGCCCGGGCCGCCAATGTGGGCGAGACCACATTGTCGTCCACGCTGGTCAAGGATGGCGTCAAGGTGGGGACCGTGGAGCACCTGCTCTCGGCCATGGCGGGACTGGGCATCGACAATGCCCGTGTGGAGGTATCCGCACCCGAGGTTCCGATCATGGACGGCTCCGCGGGTCCCTTCGTGTTCCTGTTGCAATCCGCCGGGATTCAGGAACAGGACGCGGCCAAGAAGTTCATCCGCATCCGCAAGGAAGTGCTGGTGGAAGACGACGAAGAGGACAAGAGCGCGCTCTTTCGTCCCTTTGACGGCTTCAAGGTGGGCTTTTCCATCGAATTCGATCACCCGGTGTTCACCGGCCGCACCCAGATGGCCTGCATCGATTTTTCGTCCACCTCCTTCGTCAAGGAGGTGGCCCGGGCCCGGACCTTCGGGTTCACGCGGGATATCGAGTTTCTGCGTTCGCAGAATCTGGCGCTGGGCGGCAGTGTGGACAATGCCGTGGTGGTGGATGATTTCCGCATCCTCAACGAGGACGGCCTCCGGTACGAGGACGAGTTCGTCAAGCACAAGATGCTGGACGCCATCGGCGATCTCTACCTGCTGGGCTACAGCCTGATCGGCGAGTTCGTGGGCCACAAGTCCGGCCATGCCCTGAACAACCAGCTTCTGCGGCAACTGCTGGCCCAGGAGGATGCCTGGGAAGTGGTCACCTTCGACAATGCCGACGCCGCGCCCATTTCCTACATGAGCCCCATCCTGGCGGCCGAAGGCGAATAACCCCGCCGGACTGGCCCGAATCACCGGCCATCGGTTTTCCGAAGAGCTGAAAACAAGTTGGGCGCCGCCGGCGCCCATCCCTGTTTCCTTGCTACTTTCCACTTGCGTCTTTCTACTATTCTGTCTCCGCCCGCTCCGCCAGTCGCCGCAGAGCACCGGCCAGGCGCTCATCGTCGATACCGTCGGCGGCGTGGCGCAGGCTGGCCGCCCCCTCGGCGGGCAGGATGGGCGCCGGCCGGGCGTTGCCCCCGGTTTCCTCGTTCAGCCGGGGACAGACACGCACCTTTACGGGCAGGCCGGCGTGTTTCTCCAGGGTGGGGGCGTGAAAGCGCGCCAGCTGGGCCACGGCATTGTTCTCCGCAAGCACTTCCAGCCGTTCATCGCCGCGCACCAGGGTCAGCCGTTCGGCGATGGCCGGGGGCAGCAGCGCCTTGAGCTCCGCGCCGGCCTCGTGGCGCACGGCCGCCCGGCGCAGACGGTTCAGCGAGCTGTCCGCGTTCAGCAGTTCGTGCACGACTTGTGGACCAATTGCCTTGTTCATGCGAATTTCGTAATATAAGCTCAAATTTCCAGAAGAATTCGAGAAATCCGCGCCAAGTCTCCGTTTTGCCGGCGCGCCGGAAGGGGGCTCGAAAGCGGTAACCGCCATGCACATCATACTGCTTCATCCACATCGCGACCAGTCGCGCCATCTGCGCCTGCCCCGGGGTCTGCCCTGGATGCTGGCGCTGGGGCTGGTTGTCCTGCCGGCGCTGGCCGGAGTGGGCGCTTACTATGGTGTGCGCTATCTGGAAGACCCGGTGATCACGGAGGACACGGCCGAACGCTGGCAGAACCGGATCCGCGAACAGCAGGCGGAACTCCAGGATCTGCGCGAGCGTTCCGAGGAGCAGCTCAAGGCCCAGACCCGCAAGCTGGCGGAAATGCAGGGGCGGCTGGTACGTCTGGATGCACTGGGCGAGCGCCTGGTGGACGTAGCCGATATCCGCAGCGACGAGTTCGATTTCCAGGCCCCATCGGCCATGGGGGGCCCCCAGGCGCCGGATGCCGCGTCCAGCGACTATGAGCCGCCGGCCTTCGTGGATACGCTGGACAATCTCTCGCGCACGCTCAGCCGGCGCGAGCAGCAGATGGAGATTCTGGACGGGCTCATGAAGGACCGCCGCCTGGAACAGAAGAGTTCGCTCTCGGGACGGCCTATCACGGACGGCTGGATGTCATCACGCTACGGCTACCGCACGGATCCGTTCTCCGGCAAGCTGGCCATGCACGAGGGCATGGATTTCGCCGGCAAGGAAGGTTCGGATGTGGTCGCCACCGCCTCCGGCGTGGTCACTTATGCGGACGAGCGCTGGGGCTACGGCAAGCTGGTGGAGATCAATCACGGCGACGGCTTTACCACCCGCTACGGTCACGCAAAAGAGATCACGGTGGAGCCCGGCGATATCGTCAAACCGGGCCAGGTAGTGGCGCGTATGGGCAACAGTGGCCGCTCCACCGGTCCCCATGTTCACTATGAAGTGCGCAAGGATGGCGAACCTGTGGACCCGCGTCCCTACATCTATCGCAAGCGCTGAACCCCGCCCTTAACAGGCTGTTGAAAAACCCCTTGCGCACTCAGCGTGGCCTG
>CAZHGU010000218.1:0-3551 GCA_964532105.1 uncultured Alcanivorax sp.
TCGATATTGATTAAAGGACAATTATTTTAAATCCGTATGACAGGCCCGTACAGGTTCAAACGGGTCATTGACGACGGCGGTGCAGCAACAGGTGACCGGCGGTGCTCACCTGCAGCGACCACTGCGGCGCCAGCCAGGTGGTGGCCACCGGCTCGCAGATCAGCGCCGGTCCGGACAGGGTCTGGCCCGGCGCCAGCCGGTCGCGCTCGAATACCGGTATCGGCTCCCGGTGTCCGGTCATGGCAACCCGGGCGGAAGGCTCGCCGTCCGGGCGCTCGGCCAGGGCCGGCAGGGGGGTGACGCTGTGCCGGGCGGCCAGGCGCACGCGCACATGCACCCACTCCACGGGCAACTCCAGGCGATGGCCGTAGCGCTGTTCGTGGCGTTCATGAAAGGCCGCCTCGGCGGCGGCCTTGTCGCCGTTCCAGGGAATGTCCAGATGAAAGGACTGCCCCTGATAGCACAGATCCACGAACCAGTGGCTGTCGATGGCGCCGGTGACACCTTCGGCGCGCAGCTGCTCTTCCCCGGTGGTCGTGAGTGTGGTTGCCAGCCGTTGCACCGTATCGGCATCGGCCCGCGCGGGCAGGGCCTGAATCAGCTCGCGCTGGCGCGGCGCGCGGGCGAGCCCCTGGGCGGACAGCACGCCGCTGTTGATGGGTACCGCCGCCCGGTACATGCCCAGCGCTTCGGCCAGCGCGCACACATGGAGCCCGCCGGCACCGCCGAAGCTGACCAGAGTGAAATCAGCCGGATCATGGCCCTTCTGGATGGAGATCACCCGCAGGGCCTGGGCCATGTGATCATTGGCCAGATCCAGGATGCCCGACGCCGCTTCCTCCGGGGCGAGCCCGGATTGCTCCGCCAGCGCCGTCACGGCCTCCTCACCGGCCTGGTGGGACAGTTCCAGGCCTCCGCCCAGCGCATAATCGGGCTGCAGCCGGCCCAGCATCAGGTTGGCATCGGTCACGGTGGGTTCGGTGCCGCCGCGGTTGTAGCAGGCCGGCCGCGGATCGGCGCCGGCGGATTGCGGGCCCACATGCAGCATGCCCGCCTCATCCAGCCGGGCCAGGGAGCCGCCGCCGGCGCCGATGGTATGCATTTCCACCATGGGCACCGCCACGGGCCAGGGGCCCACTTGTCCTTCCAGGGTTCGCCGGAAATCGCCGTCGATCAGGGCCACATCCGTGGAGGTGCCGCCCATATCGAAGGTCATCATCCGGTCCGTGCCCAGTTCATCGCTTAGCTGCCGCGCGGCGCACAGGCCCCCGGCCGGGCCGGAGAGCAACAGGTTGACCGCCTGTTCGCCGGCCGCCGCCGCGCCGATGGTGCCGCCGTGGGACTGCATGATGCTCAGCGGCGAGGCCCCGGTGGCTTCATCCAGCCGGCGGATATAGTTGGACACGCCCGGCCCCAGCCGCGCATTCAGCCAGGTGGCCACCCCGCGTTCATATTCGCCGGCCACCGGCAGTACCTTCGACGAGCGACATACGAACAGACCCTCGGCCTCCAGCGCCTCGGCCAGCCGCCGTTCGGCCTCGTTGTTAAGATAGCTGAACAGCAGATTGATGGCGACGGCTTCGGGTTCGCGTGCGCGCAGCCGCTGCACCAGCCGATCAATGGCCTTGTCGGTGAGCGGCACTACTTCCACGCCCCCGGAATCCAGCCGGGTTTCCACACCCAGCATCAGCTCCGGTTCCAGTTCCTGCGCGTGGGCTGGCGGGCAGAGATCATAGAGTGCCGGCCGGGTCTGGCGCCCGATCAGCAGCAGGTCTTCCAGGCCGCTGTTGGTGATGAAGACGGTGCGCGCGCCCCGGCCCTCCAGCACCGCATTGGTGGCCACGGTGGTGCCGTGCACGATCACCAGCTCGCCGGCGCCCATGGCCTCTTCCAGACCCATTTCCCCCACGCCCCGGAGAATGGCTTCCTCCGGCGCATCGGGCGAGGACAGGACCTTGTGGGTGCGCACCCGATCGGCTTCCAGCAGCACGAAATCGGTAAAGGTGCCGCCCGTATCAATCCCCAGACAGGCTGTCATGGCTGTGTTCTCGCTGGCTGCGCTACAATCGGCGCCCGATCATAGCACCCGCCCCAGCCCTCATGCCCGAGCTGCCCGAAGTCGAAACCACCCGCCGCGGCATTGCGCCCTGGCTGGAAGACCGGACCCTGATCCGGGCGCACGTGCGCGAGCCCCGGCTGCGCTGGCCGGTTGCGGATGAGATCCGGCGATTGCGCGACGAGCCCGTACAAGGGGTCCGTCGGCGGGCCAAGTTTCTACTGCTGGATCTGGCCTCGGGCCAGCTGCTGCTCCATCTGGGCATGTCCGGCAGCCTGCGCGTGGTGGTGGCCGCCGATACGCCGCCGGAGAAACATGATCACCTGGACCTGGTGCTTGATTCCGGCCGGGCCCTGCGCCTGCGCGATCCGCGCCGCTTCGGAGCGGCGCTGTGGACCGGCACGCCGGATCGCCATCCCCTGCTGGACAAGCTGGGCCCGGAACCCTGGGACGAGCGTGTGGACGGCGACTGGTTCTACCGGCGGGCCCGGGGCCGGCGACGGGCGGTGAAGGACTTCATCATGGATGCCGGTATTCTGGTGGGCGTGGGCAACATCTATGCGCAGGAGAGTCTGTTCCGCGCGGGCATTCACCCGGCCCGCGCGGCGGGTCGGATCAGCCGCCAGCGTTATGGTGTACTGGCGGACACGATTCGCGCGGTGCTGGGCGAGGCCATCGAGGTGGGTGGCACCACACTGCGGGATTTTGCCGGTGCGGGCGGTGCACCGGGCTATTTCCGCCAGCAGCTCACCGTTTACGGGCGCGGCGGCGAGCCCTGCCGGGCCTGCGGACGAACCCTGCGGGCCGTGCGGCACGGCCAGCGCGGCACCGTTTATTGCCCCGGTTGTCAGCGCTGATGGGTGTTATCGCCGGGTTGCGGGGGTATTGCCCGGGGTGGGCGAAAAGTGTAGATTAGGGTTCAATCGACGGAATATTAGATACTTAGCGGCCACAATGGCAGCAGTACTTTAACTATAAGAACCAAGAGGACACGACCATGCAGCGAGCCAAGCGCCCGGTACTGGGCTTCCTACTCGCCTTCTCCCTGATGCTCGCCGGCATGACGCCGACGGTCGCCAGCGCCCAGCAGCGCCTGGTGGATGATGAACCCAGCGAAATGGCTACGATCGGGGATGCAATCTTCGCGCGCCCCGTGCTACTGCTGGCCACGGGCGTGGGCCTGACGATTTATACCGCCACCCTGCCTTTCAGTATCCTGGGCGGCAGCGAGCAACAGGCGGCCGAAACCCTGGTGCTGGCCCCGGCGGACGCCACCTTCCGCCGTTGCCTGGGTTGCACACCGGCGCAGGAACAGCAGCGCCGCATCGAGGAGCGCACCCGCAAGGCCAATCTGGAAAAAGATCAGCAACAGCAGGCCGACGAGCAGCAAGGCTCCGACGGGTCTGAAGAAGAAGAATGAAGGGGGCTGCCCGAGCCGTTTCCCCGAGGGTGATGGAGAATGGAATAATGAAACGAATTCTTGTATTGGCCATGG
>CAZHGU010000219.1:0-3548 GCA_964532105.1 uncultured Alcanivorax sp.
GAAGGTGCTGAACGTGGCGCCCATGGGGCCGCGGGATATCCCCGACGAATGGCACGTGGGGTAGGGGCGAGGTGCCAGGTGCGAGGCACCTGTAGGAGCTGCGGCCCCCGCTGCGAACTGTTCCAGAGGTTCTGGAAAGTCGAAAGAAGCAAGACGCAAGACGCAAGACGAAAGTAGGAGCGGCATCCCTGCCGCGATTTATTCCAGAGGTCCTGGAATGGGGTCGAGGCAGGGATGCCTCTCCCACAGTAAAGAACAAGCCAGGCGAAAATGGACCTGCCACGGCGTAGCCGGCGGGCGAAGCTGGGCCATGATCCCTGAAGGGCAGGAAAAATGGATCAATTGGATGTAAAGAAATCGCTGTGCCCCATTCCCGTGATCCGGACGCAGAACCGGGTGAAGGAGATGGTCGTGGGCGAGGAGCTGGAAGTGATCGCCACGGACCCGGGGGCGCTGGAGGATATTCCCGCCTGGTGCCGCATCAACGGCCACGAAGTGATCGAAACCAGCCAGGATAATGGCGAAATCCGGATCCGGATCCGGGCCGGCGAGGAGAGTGTTGCACCGTAATGGTGCGTAAAAGACCCATTGTGCACTAATATGGTGCCATGTCTGTGGTTGCGTGCCCTGATAGCGGGCGTGCGCCGGGTCCGGAGTTGGCACACCTATTGCTACCCATGGGCCAAGGTCGCCTGCCGTGCCCGAAGCCCGCCAGGCGTTGCCACAAATTCACCTTCAGGAGGACGCAACCGATGTCCAATAAAACGCTCAAGATGATCAAGGATCACGAGGTGAAGTGGGTCGATCTTCGCTTCACCGACAGCCGCGGCAAGGAAATGCACGTCAGCCAGCCCGCCAAGGAGATCGACGAGGAGTTCTTCTCCGACGGCAAGATGTTCGACGGCTCGTCCATCGACGGCTGGAAGGGCATCAACGAGTCCGACATGATTCTGCTGCCCGACGACGACACGGCCGTGCTGGATCCGTTCACGGACGTCCCGACCCTGAACCTGCGCTGCGACATCGTGGAACCGTCCACCATGCAGGGTTATGAGCGCGACCCGCGCTCCGTGGCCAAGCGTGCCGAGGAATACCTCAAGTCCACCGGCATCGCCGACACCGCCCTTTTCGGCCCGGAGCCGGAGTTCTTCACTTTCGACTCGGTCCAGTGGAAGGTGGACATGGAAGGCGCCATGTACCATATCCATTCCGAAGAGGCTGCCTGGGTCTCCGAAGAGAGCTTCGATCGCAACAACATCGGGCACCGTCCCGGCGTGAAGGGCGGTTACTTCCCGGTACCGCCGGTGGACAGCCTCCATGACATCCGCGGCGCCATGTGCTCGGCCATGGAGGAAATGGGCCTGGACATCGAGGTGCATCACCACGAAGTGGGCACGGCCGGCCAGGGCGAGATCGGCGTGGCCGCCAATACCCTGACCAAGAAGGCGGACGAGGTGCAGATCCTCAAGTACTGCGTCCATAACGTCGCCCATGCCTACGGCAAGACCGCCACCTTCATGCCCAAGCCGGTGGTGGGCGATAACGGCTCCGGCATGCATGTGCACATGTCCCTGGCGAAGGACGGCAAGAACATCTTTGCCGGCGATGGCTATGCCGGGCTGAGCGAGGAAGCGCTGTACTACATCGGCGGCGTGATCAAGCACGCGCGCGCCGTGAACGCCTTCGTGAACTCGTCCACCAACTCCTACAAGCGTCTGGTGCCGGGTTTCGAGGCGCCGGTCATGCTGGCCTACAGCGCCCGCAACCGCTCCGCTTCCATCCGCATCCCCTGGGTAAGCAATCCCAAGGCGCGCCGCATGGAAGTACGCTTCCCGGACCCCTCGGCCAACCCCTATCTGGCGTTCGCGGCGCTGATGATGGCGGGCCTGGACGGGATCCGGAACAAGATTCATCCCGGCGACGCCATGGACAAGGACCTCTATGACCTGCCCCCGGAAGAGGGCAAGAAGGTTCCGACCGTGGCCGAAGGTCTGGACGTGGCCCTGAACGCGCTGGAGAACGACAAGGACTTCCTGCTCGAGGGCGGCGTCTTCACCGAGGACATGATCGACGGCTACATCGAGCTCAAGCGCGAGGAAGTAGAGCGCCTGCAGATGACCACCCATCCGGTGGAATTCGAGCTCTACTACTCCGTGTAAATCCGGGATCCGGTCTCCCGGCCGATCCTTGCCAACCCCCGCTCCGGCGGGGGTTTTTTTATGGTCAGGCCCCGGCTGGCGGGGCTTCCCTTTTGCCCCGGGGCGTTCCACAATCAGGGCATGATGCGATTTTGGGTATTCCATCTTCTGGCCCTGACTGCCCTGCTGGCGGGCGGGTATCTCCATGCGCAGGACGCGGACGGCGGGGACAGCGCCGATTCCGATGATGACAAGGAGGAGACGGAGGATACCGGCAAGAAGATCTACAAGGTGCGTGATGACGAGGGCAATGTCACCTTTACCGACGAGCCGCCTTCCGACCGGGACACCGAGGAAGTGCAGCTGCAGAAAGGCAATGACATGCGCATGGAATCGGTGCCCACTCCGTCCGGACCGGAGCCCGAGGAAGAAAAGGAAGAAGTCTCCTACGAGCTCGAGGTAACCAGCCCCGAGAACGACGGGATCCTGCGCCATCCCACCGAGCCCGTGCCCGTGAAATACAATATCCAGCCCGCCCCGAAATCCGGCCATGAAGTGCAGGTGCTGCACAACGGCGAGGTGCTGGAAGGCGAGGCGCTGGACTGGCCCATCCGCGGCGATCACAAGGTCAGCGTCCGGGTCGTGGACGCCGACGGCAATGTCGTGAGCGAGTCGGACGCCAACACCTTTTTCGTGCATCGCCCCAGCAAGCAGCTGCCCTACGGACCCTGAGCCCCGATTTTCCCGGCCCGGGAAACTTGTCCCGTCACCATTGCACCATAATGGTGCAAAGCCTGATACTGGAACGGCCACATGCCTTCCGAACGGGCGAGCACACTGGCCTGAAACTTGCTTGATCACGGGTATGACCACCATGACGGACAACCCCGGCGTGCAGCGCCGTTTGCTGGACCATCTGCGCACCGGCGTGTTGCTGCTCGATGAGGATCTGACCGTGCGTTATCTCAATCCGGCGGCCGAAATGCTGCTGTCCACCAGTGCCGCCCGGGCCGTGGGCCGGCCCCTGCCGGATTATTTCTTCCACGATCAGGATGTGCGTCATGCCCTGCATGAGTGCATCGAGCAGGGACATCCCTTCACCCGCCGTGAAGCGCACCTGATGGTGGGCCCGGACCAGGAGGTGACCGTGGATTACAGTGTCAGTCAGCTGAACGAACCGGGCTATGCCCGGGGTTTGCTGGTGGAAATGCAGTCCCTGGACCGGCTGCTGCGCATCAGCCGCGAGGACGGCCTCATGCACGCGCACCAGGCCACCCGGGCGCTGGTGCGCGGCGTGGCGCACGAGATCAAGAATCCCCTGGGCGGCATCCGGGGCGCGGCCCAGCTGCTCGACCGGGCGGCGCCGGACGACGAGACGGCGGAATATACCCGGGTGATCATTGACGAGGC
>CAZHGU010000220.1:0-3548 GCA_964532105.1 uncultured Alcanivorax sp.
ACAGAGATCGCAGGATGCACTAAGGCGGTTCTACCGGGTTCTCAATGGCCCAGGGGCTCTGTGGTGGACTCTGGCTTCGGGGGCCGCTCAGGCCTTGAGCGCCAGAAAACCCGCGAAGTTGTACCACTTGAAGAACATGTCCACTTCATCGAAGCCGGCCCGGCGCAGGATCTTGATGTTCTCGTCCGGGCGGTAGGGGATGAGCACATTTTCCAGCGCCTCGCGCTTTTGCGCGATTTCCGTTTCGGTATAGCCGTTGCGGCGTTTCATGTCGTAGTAGAGCTTGATCCAGAGGCGGTTGAGAAAGGCATCGTTGCCCAGCACTTTCTCCACCAGAATCAGCACGCCGCCCGGATTCAGCCCCTCCACAATGGATTCCAGCAGGGCTTCACGGTTCATGGGCCGCACGAACTGCAGGGTCAGATTGAGAATGACCACCGAGGCGTTGTGAAGCTCCACACCCTCGTTCAGGTCGGCCTCGTCCAGCTCCACCCGCCCGGAAGCGTGCTGATCGGCCAGGTTCTCCTGCGCCTTGTCCAGCATGGCGCGTGAATAGTCCAGTCCCACCAGGGTGGCCTCCGGGTCCACGGTCTGGTCCACGCTGCGCAGCGTAATCCCGGTGGAGCAGCCCAGGTCATAGACCCGCGAGCCGGGCGTGGCCATTTCGCCGGCGAGCTCGCCCATCATGCGCTGCAGCTCCCGGTATTGCGGGATGCTGCGGTCCAGCATGTCGTCGAAGACTTGCGCCGTGTTTTCCCCGAAATCGAAATCGCTGATTGCCTGTTCCTGCTCGGCGAAAAGACGGTCTTTCTTCTGGTCGCTCATCATGGCCTCTCGTCCCGCGTGGAACCGGGAGTATAGCGACGCTCGGCACCCGGAATAAAGCCGTGCTTCAACAGCCTGTTAACAGGATGCGGGATTGGACCGATTCCGGCCGGGCCTGTATATTCCGCATCAAACAGGGGCCCGGGCGACGGGCCGTTTTCGAGAGGGAGGAAGCACCGTGCGAGAACGTCAACCGGGCGAGAAAAAGCGCAAGGGCGAGTGGATCGAATACCTGCCCATCCGGCGCACCAAGCTGCGCTCTTATCTGATGAGCCTGTGCGTGCTCATCGGGCTGCTGGATTTCAACCACATCGATCTGGTGCCCTTTGCCGTCGGCGTGGTGCTGATCGCCGCCGCGGCCTGGGTTCATGTCTGGTCCAAGGGGCATCTGGACAAGAATGCCTCCCTGACCCGGTCCGGCCCCTACCGCTGGGTCCGCGATCCCTTCCACTTCGCCAACTTCCTGATCGATCTCGGTCTCTTGCTGATCGTCAACAACTGGATCTTCACGGCCGTGATGATGGTCTTCTGGGTCATCGCCTACAGCCACCGGCTGGGCGAGGAAGACGAGATGCTGGAGGAACTCTTCGGCGACGACTACCGCGAATACCGCGCGAAGATTCCGCGCATGATTCCCTACAAGCGGCCCATGGACAAGAAGTACGACAAGCCCTTTTCGGTGCGGCACAAGCCGATTTACCACGGCAAGGTGATCACGCGGCTGTTCCGCTTCGCCTCCTATCCCTATCTGCTGCTGGGCGCGGCCTGGCTGGGCGACGCGCGCCTGGACGTGCTGGATGTGTCCACGCACGGCCTGTTCTGGTGGGCCGTGTTCGGCTATGCCTTCTTCCACTGGCTGAGCGAGGTGGCAGCCAAACTCACCACCAAGCGAGCGCCCCTGTTGCCGCTGGCGCTGCTGCGTCAGCCCGCTCCGGCGATCTTTGCTGCCGTCTGGATTGCGGTCCTCTGGGGCGTGGAGCGCATGCCCGTGGATACCCAGAGCTTCGCCCTGGAGCTGAACATCACAGGCGTGATTTCGGTGCTGGTGGGGCTGGTCGCGGTGGTGCTGACCGGCATGCGGGTATGGACCAGCGCGCGTTTCCGGCGGCTGATGGAAGGCCTGGTGCTGAGCCTGGCGTCGCTGTTCACGCCGCTGCCCTGGCTGGCGCTGGTGCCGGCCTGCTATTTTGCCGCGTCCTTCGGCTACGGCGATCCGCACCGGGCGGAAGCGGACATCGATCATGTCTTCCTGCCCGCCGAGCGGCTCTGGCCGGCCCCGGCCTGGCTGGCCCTGGCGGCGCTCTACGTCGCCGCCCTGGTGCCGTTACTGCTCTGAATCGCCCTGCATAAAGCGCTGGACAGCATCCACGGTGGCCTCCGGCGCTTCTTCGTGGGGCACATGCCCCAGCTCGTCGAAAATCACCAGCTGACTGTCTTCAATGTCCTCGGCAAAACGCCGGGCACTGGCCAGCGGGATCAGCTCGTCCCGGCCGCCCCAGAGAATCAGGGTGGGGGTATCGAGCTGTGACAGTCGCTGTGAGGGCGCTTCCGAAGTCACCCCGGCCTGGAAGCGCTCGAACAGGGCTTTCCGGTTGCCCTCGCGCAGGGTCAGTTCATAGTAGCGGTCCACCAGTTCCGGCGTGACCTGCTCCGGATCCCCATAGACCTGACGCACGCTGGATTCGATCATGCCGCGCGGCAGCAGCCGGCTCATCACGGGCTTCATGCCCGGCACCTGGGCCATCTTGAAGCCGATGGGCATGTCCTCCGGGTCGAGCGGATACCCGGCCGCGTCCACCAGAATCAACTGCGAGACGCGCTCGGGCGCGGCCACGGCAGTTTCCCAGGCCAGCTGACCGCCGAAGGAGTTGCCGGCCAGTACCACCCGGTCCAGTTCCAGTTCATCCAGCATGGCGGTGACGAATTCCACATAGCGGTCCACGCTGTAGTCCTCGCCCGGGTAGGGGCCGGTCAGGCCGAAGCCGGGCAGGTCGAAGCGGATCACCCGACGCTCGTCGTCCAGCGCCTCGGCCCAGCCATTCCAGGTGTGCAGACTGGCCGAGGTGCCGTGCAGCAGCACCACGGGCGGCTCGTCGTTGTCGCGCGGCCCTGTGTCCCGGATATGCACGTCCATCCCCTGGACGCGCACGAATTCTGACGGCGGCTGCGCCCAGCGCTCACTGAGCTCCTCCGCCGAGCGCGCGGGCGCCCAGCTCAGAGCCACGGCCACCACGGCGGCCACGAGCAGCACGGCCAGCAGACCCAGGATGATCCGGGCAAGCAGTTTCATGGTTTTCCCCCATAGGCTGAATGAAAGCGCATGGTAGCGCAGCGGACAGAGGCGGTGCTAATCGGAGCCGGTGGGATGATCGACAACACGCAACGGCGGACGGTCCTCGTCCTCGCTGCTGAGGGCGCCGTGGTTGCCTTTCCAGGGCAGCAGGCGCATGCCGCGGTGGTCGTCGTTGTGGTCCACGAAGGGATACTTGATGATGTCGAAGTAGGGCGAATGGTCGAAATCCGCCGCGAAGAAGATCCGGGGATGGCGCCGGTACAGCCGGGTAGCCCCGTCCTCGGTGCGTTTGACCAGGGGCAGGATCGGGTACTGGATAAAGGCGAAGGCCGAGCCCACCGCCGAACCGGACAGGGTACGCAGCAACGGCCCGGCCAGGCGCGCGAACACCGCCAGGCGCCAGCGGCGGGGCAGCCAGCCCCAGGGGGCG
>CAZHGU010000221.1:0-3521 GCA_964532105.1 uncultured Alcanivorax sp.
TGCTGATCTCGGGTGTGTTGACGCCCCGGCAGGCGCTGGTGGGGTTCAGCAATCCGGGTGTGCTGACCGTGGCCGTGCTTTATATTCTTTCGGCCGGCCTCAAGCAGACCGGAGCGGTGCGCTGGATGGCGGATCATTTGCTGGGCATGCCCCGCAGCGCCGCCCGCGCCCAGATGCGGCTGATCGGTCCGGCCGCCGGTCTCAGTGCCTTCATGAACAACACCGCCGTGGTGGCCATGTTCATTCCGGCGGTGCAGGAGTGGAGCCGGCGGCTGGGCATATCCGCCTCGCGGCTGCTGATGCCGCTGTCCTGGTTCGCCATTCTGGGCGGCACCTGCACCCTGATCGGCACCAGCACCAATCTGGTGGTGGACGGACTGATTCAGAACCGGACCGGCGAAGCGCTGGGTCTCTTTGAGCTGGCCTGGGTGGGTGTGCCCCTGCTGGCGGCCGGCGCGCTGGTGTTCATGCTGATCAGCGCGCGCTTGCTGCCCGAACGGGTGGGGCTGATGCAGCAGATGGAAAGCGCGCGCGAATACAGCGTGGACATGAAGGTGCCGCCGGGCAGCCCCCTGGCCGGACAGACCATTGCCGAAGCCGGTCTGCGCCAGCTCGCCTATGGTTATCTCACCGAGATCGAGCGTCAGGGCCGGCTACTGACGGCGGTGGGCCCGGACACCATCCTGGAAAGCGAAGATCTGATCCGCTTTATCGGTGAGCCCCGCTGCGCCGAGGAAGTACGCGCACTGCGTGGGCTGGCACCGGCCCATGGCGGCACGGAAAAACTCGAACTGGAGAATCACAAGCGCTGCCTGATCGAGGTGGTGCTGGGGCCGGATTTTCCGGGGCTGGGCTACAATGTGCGCGAGGCGCGCTTTCGTTCCAACTATGGTGCCGCCATCCTCGCCATTTCCCGCCGGGGCGAGCGCCTGTCCGGCAAGATCGGTGATATCCGGTTGCAGGTGGGCGATACGCTCCTGCTGGAGGGTAGTCCGGAATTCGTGGAGCAGTACCGCTTCCGGCGCGATTTTCTGCTGGTGAGCCTGCTCAACGACAGCGGCCGTCCGGACCACCGCAAGGCGCCGCTGGCCGGTCTGATTCTCGCGGGCATGGTGGCGCTCAATGTCACCGGCTTGCTGACCGTGTTCGAGGCGGCGCTGGTGGCGGCCGGCGCCATGCTGCTCACACGCTGCGTCACCGCCATCCAGGCGCGTCGCGCCATTGACTATCAGGTGCTGATTGTCATTGCCGCCTCCTTTGCCCTGGGCCAGGCCATGGAGGTCTCGGGCGCGGCGGATCATATTGCCGATGTGCTGCTCTTCCGGGAGATGCACCCCTGGCTGGCGCTGGCGCTGATCTATGCCATGACCGTGATTCTCACCGAACTTATTACCAACAACGCCACGGCCGTGCTCATGTTTCCCATCGCCGTGGCGGTGGCCGGCCAGCTGGATGTGAGTTTCATGCCCTATGTAATCACGGTCATGTTCGCCGCCTCGGCGAGTTTCCTTTCGCCCCTGGGCTATCAGACCAATCTCATGGTCATGGGGCCGGGCGGCTATCACTTCACGGATTATCTGCGCGTGGGGCTGCCCATGACCCTGACCACGGCCGTAGTGGTGGTGGGACTGGTGCCGCTGGTGTGGTCTTTCTGAATGCAGAGGGGGTTCAGTCTTCGTCCGTGGTGGGCGCGGCAGGTCGTGTCAGGCCATAGAAACGAAACACCAGGACCGTGATCAGCGCGCCGCCCAGCGAGGCCAGCACGCCCAGACCCAGATTCAGCGCCGGCTGATCCCCCAGCGCCGACTGGGCGGCGCCGCCCACCAGATTGATGACACTGAAAACCAGCAGCACGACAAAGAGCCAGGCGAGCAGCAATTGCCACTGCACGGAGCCGGCGGTGCGCTCGAAACTGGCCTGAACGGCTTCGAAGGGGGTCATGCCTTCCAGGGTGATCAGAAAGGAGGACAGGCTCAGGCGGATATAGGCCCAGATGCCGGGCAGAATCAGCATCAGCAGGCCCACATAGACGGCCACGGCCATGAGGGCATAGGCGAGCATGAGGATGGGCGCCACGCGCACGCCCACGCCGATGCACTCGGCCAGACTTCGGTACACACCCTGTTCCAGCGCATCCAGGCGCGCGATCAGCGCCCCCGCCGAAAAGGGCTGCAGCAATACCAGCACCACCGCGCTCACCGTGGTGATATCCTGGAAAACCCCCTGCTCATTGAATTGCAGCGCCGGACCCTGCCAGATCTGCACGGCCTCGCCGACCAGCGCAAAGGGCGCCGTAACCAGAAGCAGCGAACCCAGGAAGTTCCACCAGAAACGCAGGGCCTCGTGCACACGGGGGAGAATCAAGCCGGGAGATCCTTGCAGCGGTTTGCGGGGATTACCACCAATAGCCCCACATTTCCGGGTTGGCCCAGAAACGCGGGTTGTTCCAGGTACGCACGAAGTTGTACGAAGCCAGTTCGTAACTGTACAGGATCATGCGCCGGCCTTCATTTTCGAAGCTCGCCTCGTGGCGCAGGCCCATGCCCAGAAAATCGGTGCGGGACCAGCGCAGCTGCTCCGGGGCCAGCTGGGGCTGATAGACCACCACCAGGCTTTCCGTGTGCAGGTTGCGCAACCGGCCGATCAGTTCCTCGGCGGCGTGATGATTCATGTACTCGAGCTGCTCGGCCACGATCGCCATGTCGAAACGGCCCAGCTTCTTCAGCTCGGGCAGGGGATCGACTTCCTGCACCTCGGTGAGCGCACAGTCATGATCTGCGCACCAGTGCTCTAGCAGGGGCACGGGCTGCTCGGATACGGACAACAGATGGCTCGGTTGGTGACTGTCGAGAATGGCGGCCAGGTGTTCCTGGGGCGACTGCGTAGAGGCTGACTTCGCTGCGGTATCCATGGAACTATACTCTAACGCCTCCACAACCGCATTGTCATGCCTGTCTCCCGCCATGGGCGAATTTCGTGTGCGGGGCTTGACGCAATAAATATAAATGATAATCATTATCAATTATGACGAACTGAGGCTCCATGGCCGAGCAACAAGGCAGCGCCACGCGCTGGATTCCGGTGCACCGGCAGCGGCTGGACAGCCGCTATCTGTTCCGCCGGTCCAGCAGCGTGATGATCGAACACGGCAACGAGGTCTATCAGCTGCGCCGTACCCGAGCCGGCAAGCTGATTTTGACCAAGTAGCCTGAAAATCAAATCACGGAAATCGGGTTCTCCCTGACAGGATCAGCCAGCCGACGCCAGCCAGTCCTTTTTTTCATGGAACCGCCCGGAAGGGCTGGAGGTGTGTATGCGAATCTTTCCCGAGGAATACGGCAGCGGTCCCGGCCGGGTCCGCACCGGCATGCTGTGGCAGTGTCTGCGCGGCCTGGGCGATACGGTGCTGCGGGTTCAGGCGGAGCCGGCCGCGCTGACGCACGCGCTTGCATCCATGCCGCTGCTGGATATCCATGCCGGCAACCGGGTGGCGCACAGCGCCGCCGCCTGTTGCCCGGGCG
>CAZHGU010000222.1:0-3507 GCA_964532105.1 uncultured Alcanivorax sp.
GCCTCTTCGCCCGAGGTGCAGGGCAGCACTTCCGCGCCCAGCTCTTCCAGAAAGACCCGGGTCAGGCGCAGATTGCCGGGATGATCGTCCACCACCATGACCCGGGTCTGGTCAATGGACGGCTCCGGCAGCGCCGCGGGCGCGGCCGCGCCCGTATCCACCAGCTCCAGCATGGTGTCGTAGAGCCGCACCCGGGTGGCGGGTTTGGACAGCAGCCGGCACTGCCGGGAGGATTGCGGCAGCCGGTCATTCAGTCGGTCCAGATGATGGGGCAGCACAATGGTGCGCTTGCCCTCTTCTTCGCAGCGTCCGAGCAGCGCCGGCAGTTCGGGATCCTCCTCGCCGCCCACGGGCAATCCGGCAATGGTGAAATCCGGTTCCGGCGTTTCCGGGTCGGCCAGGGCGGCTTGCAGATCGGCGCGGTCGGTGAAGGCGGTCACTTCCATGCCCCAGGTCCGGAGCATGTGAGAAAGCGCCATCCGGGCCTGCTCCTTGGGCTCGGCCATGAACACCGACTGCCCCTGGAAGGCGGTGAAGCGTTCCGCGTCCGGGAGCCCTTCCTCCACCTCCGCGGTCAGGGTGAACCAGAAGGTGGACCCCTCGCCCTCGGCGCTGTCCACGCCGATTTCGCCGCCCATCTCCTCGACCAGCCGGCGCGAGATGGCCAGGCCCAGGCCGGTGCCGCCGGCGCGCCGCGTGGCGCTCGGGTCCAGCTGGGTGAAGGCGTTGAACAGCTCACGCTGGCGTGCTTCCGACATGCCCACGCCCGTATCGGTGACGGTCACCTTCAGGGTGGCGCGCTCGTCGCGCTGATCTTCCACCATGGCCCGGATCACCACCGAGCCGGAATCGGTGAACTTGATGGCGTTGTTCACCAGATTGGTCAGTACCTGGCGCAGGCGCAGCGGATCGCCGATCAGATGCACGGGCACGTCCGAGTAGACCAGCGCCGCCTGTTCCAGGCCGCGCTCCTGGGACAGCGGCGCCAGCATGGTCTGCACTTCCTCGATCAGGTCATAGAGGTTGAGTGGCAGCCGGTCCAGGCTCAGCTTGCCTGCTTCGAGCCGGGAGAAATCGAGAATGTCGTTGATGATGGACAGCAGGGAATCCGAACTCTTGCGGATGGTTTCCATGTAGTCGCGCTGGCGGGGCGTGAGTCCCGAACGCAACAACAGCCGCGTGAAACCGATAATGCCGTTCAGCGGCGTGCGGATTTCGTGGCTCATGTTAGCCAGGAATTCGGATTTCACCTGACTGGCCTTGAGTGCTTCCTTGCGTGCCATGTCCAGTTCGATGTTCTGTACTTCCAGCGTTTCCAGGGTTTCGCGCAGATCCTCGGTGGCCTGGTCCACGTTCTGCTGCAGCTCCGCGCGCTCGTTGCGCATGGCGGTGGTCATTTCGTTGAACACCCGTTCCAGCTCGCCCAGCTCCGCCGGCGCGCGCTGTTCCAGCCGGGTATCGAAGTGGCCGTCGCGGACATGACGCATGCTCTCGCGCAGGCGCTCCAGCGCCCCGGAAACCACCTGATTGAGCCGCATGGCGGGCACCAGCGCCAGCAGCACCACGGTGATGGTGAACACCAGCAGCACCAACAGCGTCTGCAGCACGGCAATGCGGTGGCGGCTGGTGAAGAACTCCACGCGCAGTTCCGCCGGCTCCAGCGTGTCCAGGCGCTGGCGCCAGCGCCAGGTGTCGCCCGTGGAATGCGGTCCGGGCTCCGCCCCCGCGGGCACCTCTTCCGGCAGCGGCTGCATGCGCGGCCCGGCGTGCAGCTGCCAGCGGCCTTCGGTGGCGCGCAGATCCACGGCGCGTACATCCGGCTCTTCCAGCAGTTTCTGCACCAGATCATTGTAGGCCTCGATGTCCCCGGCGGGCACGCTCTCCAGGCGCGCGGCATAGCTGTCCAGCACCAGTCGGTGCAGCGTGCGGGTGTTCTGCTCGATTTCCGCCATCCGTGACAGCGCCACATAGACGCCCACCGCCAGCACGGCGAGCACCGCCGGCAGCGCCGTGGTGAGCATCAGGCGTGTCTTGAGACTGGCTTGCATGCGGTGCCCCCGTTCCGTGCCGGCCATTATGCCCGTCCCGCGCCGGGAAAGTCTTCCGGCATTGTGGTTCGTCACGACAGTTGGCGTACAATACCGCCATGACATACCCGACGCTCGAAGATACGGTCGGCGGCACCCCGCTGATCCGGCTCAAACGCCTGCCCGGCGAGACCTCCAACACCATCCTGGTCAAGCTCGAGGGCAATAATCCGGCCGGCTCGGTCAAGGACCGCCCGGCGTTCAACATGATCCGCGGCGCCGAGCAGCGCGGCGAGATCAAGCCCGGCGACACCCTGATCGAGGCCACCAGCGGCAATACCGGGATCGCGCTGGGCATGGTGGCGGCCATGCGCGGCTATCACATGAAGCTGATCATGCCCGAGAACCAGAGCCAGGAACGCCGCGATGCCATGACCGCCTATGGCGCGGAATTGATTCTGGTGAGCGCCGACGAGGGCATGGAAGGCGCCCGCGATCTCGCTCACCGGATGCACGAGCGCGGCGAGGGGCGCGTGCTGGACCAGTTCGCCAATCCGGACAACTGGCGCTCGCACTACGAAACCACCGGCCCCGAACTGTGGCAGGCCACCGGCGGCCGGCTTACCCATTTCGTCAGCTCCATGGGCACCACGGGCACCATCATGGGGGTGTCGCGCTACATGAAGGAGCAGGACCCGGCCGTGGAAATCATCGGCCTGCAGCCCACCGACGGCTCGCGCATCCCCGGCATCCGCCGCTGGCCGAAGGAGTACCTGCCGGCCATTTTCGAATCCGAACGCGTGGACCGCGTTTTCGACATGGATCAGGCCGAGGCCGAGGAAATGATGCGCCGTCTGTCCCGGGAAGAGGGCATCAGCTGCGGTATCTCGTCCGGCGGCACCGTGGCCGGCGCCCTGCGCCTGTCGCAAGAGGTGAGCAACGCGCTGATCGTGGCCGTGATCTGCGACCGGGGGGATCGCTACCTGTCCACGGGCCTGTTCAACCCCGACCACGCCTGAATCCGGATTCCCGCGAGGTATGCCCATGAACACCATGGTTTTCGATATCGAAACCGTCCCCGATCTCGACGGCGGCCGCCGTATCTATGAACTGGAAGGGCTGAGCGACAAGGACGCCGCCAATGCGTTGCTCAATATCCGCCGTCAGGAAACCGGCAGCGAATTCCTGCGGCTGCACATGCACCGGATCGTGGCCATCTCGGTGGTGGTGCGCACCCCGGAATTCGTCATGGTCTGGTCCCTGGGCGACGAGGACTCGGACGAAAAGGAACTGATCGAGCGCTTCTTCAACGGCATCGATCGCTACACGCCCAATCTGGTGTCCTGGAACGGCAGCGGTTTCGATCTGCCGGTGCTGCATTACCGCGGCCTGGCCCGGGGCGTGCAGGCGCGGCGCTACTGGGAGACCGGCGGCGAGGACAACAGCTTCAAGTTCAACAACTACATCAATCGTTTCCATG
>CAZHGU010000223.1:0-1483 GCA_964532105.1 uncultured Alcanivorax sp.
ATGCGACCGTCACAGAGTAACTCATCCCCGCGCCACACCTGCTGATGAAAGGCCATGCTGGCCCGGCCCGCTTTCTCCAGACCGGCGGTGACCATCAGCTCGTCATCGATGCGCGCCGGCTGGCGGTAGCGCACATCCGTGGCCCGAACCACGAACTGGATATTGTTCTCCAGCAGTGTGGACTGGACATAGCCCAGGTGGCGCAACCATTCGGTGCGCGCGCGCTCCATGAATTTCAGATAATTGACGTAATAGACAATGCCGCCCGCGTCCGTGTCCTCGATATAGACCCGCACGGGGATACAAAATTCCTCCGGATTCCGGGTCACGCTCACTCCTCGAACAGATCGGCGGCGGTGCCGGTGTTGCGCGGACGCAGCCCGAAATGGCGCCAGGCATGGGCGGTCACCAGGCGTCCACGCGGGGTACGCTGGATAAAGCCCTGCTGGATCAGATAGGGCTCCACCACGTCCTCCAGCGTGCCCGCGTCCTCGTTGAGCGCCGCGCCCAGGCTGTCCAGGCCCACCGGGCCGCCATCGAACTTGTCCATCATCAGATGCAGCAACTGCCGGTCCGTGCCATCCAGGCCCAGCGCGTCCACTTCCAGCATGTCCAGCGCGCTGCGCGCCACGTCCCCGGTAATGCGGCCATCCGCGCGCACCTGGGCATAGTCGCGCACCCGCCGCAGCAGCCGGTTGGCAATGCGTGGCGTGCCCCGGGAACGGCGCGCGACTTCCTGAGCTCCTTCCGCATCCGCCTCAATGGACAATATGCGGCAGGATCGTTCCACGATCTCCGTGAGGTCGTTCACGGAATAGAACTCCAGACGCTGGACCACGCCGAAACGGTCGCGCAACGGCGAGGTGAGCAGTCCGGCCCGGGTGGTGGCCCCCACCAGGGTAAAGGGGGGCACATCGATCTTGATGGAACGGGCCGCCGGCCCCTCGCCGATCATGATGTCGAGCTGATAATCCTCCATGGCGGGGTAGAGGATTTCCTCGACAACCGGCGACAGGCGATGAATCTCGTCCACGAAGAGCACATCGCCTTCTTCCAGATTGGTGAGCATGGCGGCCAGATCCCCGGCCTTTTCCAGTACGGGGCCGGCGGTGGTGCGCAGCTGGCCGCCCATTTCCCGGGCGATGATATGCGCCAGGGTGGTCTTGCCCAGCCCGGGCGGGCCGAAAATCAGGGTGTGATCCAGGCTCTCGCCGCGCTGGCGCGCGGCATTGATGAAGATCTCCAGGCGCTCGCGTACCTGGGGCTGGCCGTGGTAGTCGGCCAGGCTGGCGGGCCGGATGGCGCGGTCCTGCTGTTCTTCCGGATCGCCCTCCGAGCGGGGCGAGACAATACGCTCGTCTTCCAAGTTGGCTCCTGGGCTAACGTGCGAGTTGTTTGAGCGCCTGGCGGATCAGCTCCTCGCTGGATCCGGACTCGGCCTCGCCCACGGCGGCCACCGCCTTGCGGGCATCCTGATTACGGT
>CAZHGU010000223.1:1583-3496 GCA_964532105.1 uncultured Alcanivorax sp.
CCGGACTCGGCCTCGCCCACGGCGGCCACCGCCTTGCGGGCATCCTGATTACGGTAGCCCAGCGCCTCCAGCGCGGCAACGGCATCGGTCGTGGTATCCGCGCCCGGCTCCGCGCGCGCGCCGCCGGGCTCGGCCGGCACGCCCTCAATCTGCTCCACCCGGCCGCTCATTTCCACCAGCAGCCGCTCGGCGGTCTTGCGGCCCACGCCCGGCACCTTCACCAGGGTGTCCACATCATGGTCCTCAATGCAGCGTACCAGTTGCCGTGCTTCCACGCCGGAGAGAATGGCCAGTGCCATCTTGGGCCCCACGCCATTGGCCTTGATGAGCGCGCGGAACCACTCGCGTTCGTGGCGATCACAAAAGCCGAACAGCAGCTGAGCATCCTCGCGTACCACCAGATGGGTGTAGAGCACCACCTCGGACCCGGTTTCGGCCAGACCATAGAAGGCGGTCATGGGCGCTTCCAGCTCATAGCCCACGCCGGCCGCTTCCAGCAGCAACCAGGGCGGCCTTTTTTCCAGCAGGGTGCCGCGCAACCGTCCGATCATCGCAATCTCCCCTTGCGTACCCCTTTGCGTGCAGTGCCCGTGCCCGCCTGGCGCGCCAGGCCCACACGCATGTGCGCATGGCAGATGGCCACGCCCAGCGCATCGGCGGCGTCCGACGGCGGTGTCTCATCCAGGCTCAGCAACCGGGTCACCATCTGGGCCACCTGATGCTTTTCCGCCCCGCCCCGGCCCACGATGGCCTGCTTGATCTGGCGCGGGGAATATTCGAACACGGGCAGGTCCGCCTGAACCACGGCGGTAATGGCCGCGCCCCGGGCCTGGCCCAGCTTGAGTGCGGAATCGGCGTTGCGGGCCATGAACACCTTTTCGATGGCCATCTCCTCCGGCTGGTATTCCGCCACCACCGAGGCGATGCCGGCATGGATCTCGCCCAGCCGGCGGGCCATGTCGTCCTGGCCGGTAGAGATGGTGCCACAGGCGAGCAGCCACTGGCGGTTGCCCTGCTGTTCAATGACGCCGTAGCCGGTATGGCGCGAGCCCGGATCAATACCCAGCAGGATCGTCATGGTCGGTCCCCGGACGGAGCCCGGACGATGTTATTCATCCGGATCGGGATAGTCCGCATTGGTGTAGACCGTCTGGACATCATCCAGATCCTCGAAGTGATCGATCAGTTTGTCGATGGTGGCCGCCTGGTCGTGATCCAGCTCCACCCGGTTGGCCGGGTTCATGGTGACTTCCGCCTGGGCCGGTTCCAGACCGGCGTTGCGCAGCGCGTCCACCACCTGACCGAAGGTCTTGTCCGGGCGCGTAACCACGGTGCGCGAACCGTCGTCGTGTTCCTCCACGTCCTCGGCACCGGCTTCCAGAGCGGTTTCCAGCAGCTTTTCCTCATCCTCGCCCGGGGCCATGACGATCTCGCCCCGGCGGGTAAAGAGAAAGGACACGGAACCGTCCGTACCCAGATTGCCGCCGAACTTGTTGAAGCCGTGGCGCACCCCCGAGACGGTGCGGTTGACGTTGTCCGTCATGGTTTCCACCAGCATGGCCACACCATGAGGGCCATAGCCCTCATAGGTAATCTCCTCCATGGCACCGCCTTCATCCTCGCCGGCACCACGCTTGATGGCACGCTCGATGGTGTCCTTGGGCATGTTGTTGCCCAGCGCCTTGTCCACGGCGGCGCGCAGGCGCGGATTGTCCTCGGGATCGCCACCGCCCTGGCGGGCCGCCACGGTCAGCTCGCGGATCAGCTTGGTGAAGATCTTGCCGCGCTTGGCGTCCTGAGCCGCCTTGCGGTGTTTGATATTGGACCACTTGCTATGGCCGGCCATATCTTCCCTCCTTCGTGTCTCGTCGGTGAGAGGATGGCAGAAACGACACCGGCGCCACGCGGGCGCC
>CAZHGU010000224.1:0-3480 GCA_964532105.1 uncultured Alcanivorax sp.
GGCCCGCGCAACTGCGGCCGGCGATCATCACGGACAGCCGCCGCTGGCAAAGCCGCGGCCCCGGGCGCACCATGGTGCAGATGTGGTGGCTGCGCTGGCGGTACTGGCGGGGCGAGGATCCGGCCGTGTTGCAGCGATTGTATGAACGGGAGCACCCGTGAACCGCGAAGCGATCATTGTGCTGGCGCGCGCGCCCGAGCCGGGCCGGGTCAAGACCCGTCTGATTCCGGCGTTCGGGGCCGAGGGCGCCTGCCGGGTCCATGAAAGCCTGCTGGAGCATACCCTCACCACGGTGGCCGAAACCGGGCGTGCCGCCTGGTTGTATGTAGCGGGGGAGCGCGCCCGGGTGCGGGCACAGGTCGAGGCGCTGGGGCTTTCCTTGCGGCTCCAGAGCAACGGTGATCTGGGCGAACGCATGGCCGCCGCCCTGGCCGAGGTGCACGGACAGGGTTTTGAGCGGGTGATACTGGTGGGCAGTGATTGCCCGGTGCTGGATCGCGCCTATCTGGAACAGGCGCTGATGGCGCTCGAGGACGCGGATTTCGTGTTGGGCCCGGCCGAGGATGGCGGTTATGTGCTGCTCGGCAGCGCCGCTCCGGCGGCCTGGTCCGGCGGCCTGCTGGCCGGAGTGCGTTTCGGGGGACCACAGGCGGAAGCCGATACCCTGGCCGCGTTGTTCTCGCACGGCCGGGTGACACGCCTGCACCGGCTCTGGGACGTGGATGAGCCCGGGGACTGGTCGCGCGCCCGTGCACTGGCGTTTCCGCCGGCGGACCAGGTCTGATAGATTCGGCTCAGGACATTGAACGCATTCCTGCTTCACCGGGAGTATCCTTATGACGGAAGTCGCACTGGACCGGGACGTCGTGAATGAACTGCAGTCCGTCATGGGCGAGAATTTCGAGACGCTGGTCGAGTCCTTTTTCCGCGACAGTGAACAGCGCCTCACGTTGCTCCACGACGCCATCCAGCAGGGCGAGGCGGATGAGGTCCGTCAGACGGCCCACAGTTTCAAGGGCAGCAGCGGCAATCTGGGCGCACAGGTTCTGTCCGGTCTCTGTCTGGAACTGGAGCAGGCGGGGCGTTCGGGGCAGCTCGGCGAAGCATCCGAGCTGCTGGAACGAATCCGGCAAGCCTATGTCGAGGCGCGCCGGGAACTGGAAGACTATATCGGGACAGGTTCATGAGCATTCTCACCCGCGGCTATCACCACACCGCTTTTGCCACGCGCGACGCGCGCGCCACCTACGACTTTTATCACGACAAGCTGGGCCTGCCGCTGGTGCATACCGAGCAACACCGCAACGGCGACGGCTGGTTCCGGCATTTCTTTTTCGATCTGGGCGAGGATCAGCTGCTGGGCTTTTTCGAGTTCGAGAATATCGGTGAAAAACCGGAATACCGCACCAATGTCTCCGGCGGTCTGGGCACGCCCGCCTGGGTGAACCATCTCGCCTTTGATATCGGCGACGAGCAGCGCTATCAGGCACTGCGTGAACGGGTGCTGGAGGCGGGGCTGAAGATTGCCGGTGAAACGGACCACGATTGGTGCAAGTCCCTGTATCTGATGGACCCCAACGGCATTCTGGTGGAATTCAGCTATACCCACAGGCCCGAGCGTTTTGATCAGAGTCCGGATGAGGCCTATCGGCGGCTGTTCGAAACCCGGCCCGAGGATATTCCCGAAACCGCCCGCAAGGAGGCCTGAGCCTTGTAAGTGATTTCTTACACGGCTGTAAGTTTTTTTAGTGCTTTATGCCTCTGGTTGCAGGGATGTCAATTCAATATCATTCAATAACTATCTGATTTTATGGAGTTTTCCTGTTGGACTCATGATTTCGGGTGAGCGTGCATGGCCGGAACAGACGTCCCAAGGCTCTTGCGCCGTTGCTATAGTTCTATCCGTGTTGCAGGAGGCCACACAGGGACGGCAGGGAGTGCCGACACGGATGTCAGGTGAGCGCCATCGGGTCAGGGAAGGCGCGATGTAAAAAGGGCGGCTGGATGCCGCCCTTCCTGTTTCCGGGGTTGGCTCGCAGTACGGTGATCAGGCGGGCCACTCGCGAACCAGGTGTTCGCGCTTGTTGGGCACATCCTCCCACTGGGCCGCGTTTTCCAGCCCTTCCTTCATTTCCGTGATATTGGGCCATTCCTCGGCCAGGTCCGCGTTGATCTTGAGGAACTCTTCCTGATCGTCGGGCAGTTCGTCCTCGGAGAAGATGGCATCCACGGGACATTCCGGCTCGCAGAGCGCGCAGTCGATGCATTCATCGGGGTGAATTACCAGAAAGTTGGGCCCCTCATAGAAGCAATCGACCGGGCACACCTCGACACAGTCGGTGTACTTGCAGTTGATGCAGCTCTCGCCTACCACGAACGTCATAGCCTGTCCTCAAGCCGGTTTTTCAGTGGGCGCAGAGTTTACTGCGAAGGTGCAGGTCAGGCAAATAACCGATGCGAGTGGATATAGGCCTGAAGGTTTTGTTTACGACTCCAGCGCGCGCAGCTCGTAGAGCGCCTCCAGCGCTTGTTTCGGCGTCATTTCGTCCGGGTTGAGCTTGCGCAGCTGTTCCAGCGCCGGCGAGGGTTCCGCGAAGAGTTCGCTTTGCCGGGGTGCGGCCTCGCGCGTTTCGGCCATGGTGTGACTGTCATTTTCCAGCTGTTGCAGTTGCTCGCGCGCCTGCCGGATGACCGGCGCCGGCACCCCGGCCAGCTGGGCCACCTGCAGCCCATAGCTGCGGCTCGCCGGGCCCTCCTGAACCCGGTGCAGAAAGACGATCTCGTCGCCGTGCTCGCTGGCCGCCAGATGAGCGTTCTGCACGCCCGTTTGCTGTTCGCCCAACTGGGTCAGCTCGAAGTAGTGCGTGGCAAAGAGCGTAAAGGCCCGGATGGTCTCGGCCAGCTGTACCGCCGTGGCCCAGGCCAGGGCCAGCCCGTCAAAGGTGCTGGTGCCCCGGCCGATCTCGTCCATCAGCACCAGGCTGTGGTCCGTGGCGTTGTGCAGGATATTGGCGGTTTCGGTCATTTCCACCATGAAGGTGGAACGTCCGCCGGCGAGATCGTCCGAGGAGCCGATGCGGGTAAAGATCCGGTCCAGGGGGCCAATGCGCGCACTGGCGGCGGGGACGGCGGAGCCCACCAGCGCCATCAGGGCAATCAGCGCGGTCTGGCGCATATAGGTGGACTTGCCGCCCATGTTGGGGCCGGTAATCACCAGCATGCGTCGTTCCGGGTCCAGCTCCACGCTGTTGGGCACAAAGGCGTCATCCAGCACCCGCTCGACCACCGGGTGACGGCCGTCGATGATGTCCACGCGCGGATCACTCACCAGTTCGGGCAGCACATACCCCAGCGCCTCGGCGCGTTCGGCAAAGGCGGCAAGCACATCCAGTTGTGACAGGATCCGCGCCGAGTCCTGGAGCTCGCTCAGGTGTTCGGCCACCTGTTCCAGCAGCGCCTCGTAGAGGGATTTCTCCAGGG
>CAZHGU010000225.1:0-3461 GCA_964532105.1 uncultured Alcanivorax sp.
TGTTGTCCGCCTTGTTTTCCTGGTTGTTCTTGCTCTGCTCGCGCAGCTGGGCGGCGTAGGCGCGGCGCTCTTCCAGCGGGCGGGCGAGCATGGCCTGTTGCCAGTTCGGGTCGCGGAACTGCCTGCGCGCTTCCTGGTACTGGGTGTCCGCCAGGCAGAGGCTGTCGCCGTGCATCAGCAGGGTGGGGCGGCCGTAGAAATCGACCACCGTGCCCTCGGGCAGGATCTCGCCGCCGGTTTCTTCCGCGAAGCGCTCGCCCAGCAGAAAGTCCCGGTTGCCGTGCATGAAGTACAGCCGGCTGCCGCTGTCGCTGAAGCGGCGGAAGGCCTCGACGGCCCGGCGGTGGAAGGGCTCGTCGTCATCGTCGCCGATCCAGGCCTCGAAGAGATCGCCCAGCACATAGAGCGCGTCCGTGTGGCCGGCGTGACGCGCCAGCAGGTTGTCCAGCGCGTCCAGATGGTCCGGGCGTTCCGGGTCCAGGTGCAGATCGGAGATCAGAAGAGAGTAGGCCATGGTTATTCCGCGCGTTGTCTTTAACCGGATTCGGGCGGACTGTACACTAGCGCTCCATTTTCCGGAACCGCCGCAGCCCCATGAGTGAGACCGCGCCCAGCCACTTCATCCGCCAGATCATCGACCGGGATCTGGCCGAGGGTCGCAACGATCGGGTGGTGACCCGGTTCCCGCCCGAGCCCAACGGCTATCTGCATATCGGCCATGCCAAGTCCATCTGCCTGAACTTCGGGCTGGCCGAGGACTATGGTGGCGTCTGTCATCTGCGCTTCGATGACACCAATCCGGAAAAGGAAGAGGACGAGTACATCCGCGCCATCCAGGAGGATGTGCGCTGGCTGGGCTTTGAATGGGCCGGGCCGGTGCGCTATGCCTCGGACTACTTCGACCAGCTCTATGACTATGCGCTGGAGCTGATCGACAACGGCCTGGCCTATGTGGACCAGCTCACCCCGGAGCAGATCCGTGAATACCGGGGTACGCTGAAGGAGGCGGGGACGCCCAGCCCGTACCGGGACCGGCCCGCCGAAGAGAGCCGGGCTCTGTTCGAGAAGATGCGCGCCGGCGAGTTCGCCGAGGGCGAGGCGGTGCTGCGCGCCAGGATCGACATGGCCGCGTCCAACATGAACCTGCGCGATCCCGTGCTCTACCGGGTGCTGCACGCCAGCCATCATCAGACGGGCGACAAGTGGTGCATCTACCCCATGTACGACTTCACGCATCCGATCTCGGACGCGCTGGAAGGGGTGACGCACAGTCTCTGCACCCTGGAATTCGAGGATCACCGGCCGCTTTATGACTGGGCCATCGAGAATACCTCGGTGCCCGCGCGGCCCTATCAGTACGAATTCGCCCGGCTCAATATCAACTACACCGTCACCAGCAAGCGCAAGCTCAAGCAGCTGGTGGACGACGGCCATGTCCATGGCTGGGACGACCCGCGCATGCCCACCATCTGCGGCTTCCGCCGGCGCGGCTATACCCCGGCCAGCATCCGCCGGTTCAGCGAGATGGTGGGGGTGGCCAAGTCGGACTCGGTGGTGGACATGGGCATGCTGGAATCCGCCATCCGGGATGACCTCAACACCAACGCGCCGCGCGCCATGTGCGTGCTGCGTCCGCTCAAGCTGGTCATCGAAAACTGGCCCGAGGATCACGAGGAAATGCTCATCGCGCCCATGCATCCCCAGGATGAATCCATGGGCACGCGCGAGATCCCGATGACCCGCGAGCTCTATATCGACCAGGCGGATTTCCGCGAGGAGGCGAACAAGAAGTTCAAGCGGCTGGTGCTCAACAACAAGGAAGTCCGTCTGCGCTACGGCTATGTCATCCATGCCCATGAGGTGGTGCATGACGACGCCGGCGAGGTGGTGGAGGTGCGCTGCACCCATGATCCGGACACCCTGGGCCGGGACCCGGTAGGCGAGGACCGCAAGGTCCGCGGCGTGATCCACTGGGTCTCGGCGCCGCGCAGCCAGCCCTGTGAGCTGCGCCTCTACGACCGGCTCTTTACCGTGCCCAACCCGACCCGCCTGGACGAGGGCGAGGATTTCCTGGATTACGTCAATCCGGAATCCCTGGTGACCCTCACCGACGCCCGCGTGGAGGAAAACCTGGCCGCCCCGGAGCCGGAATCGCGCTACCAGTTCGAACGCGAGGGCTATTTCTATGTGGACCCGGACAGCCGGGACGGGGCGCCGGTGTTCAATCTGACGGTGGGGTTAAGGGAGTCGTGGCCGCGCGACGCTTGAAAGATGAAAGACAAAAGAGGAAAGATTAAAGACGAAAAAGCGCGCTGTGAGGTGCGCGACGCGCACCTCACAGCTGCATTATCCGCTTTCTACTTTGCGCTTTCGTCTTTCGTCTAGATTCCAAACGCCCGCTCCCCGGCCTCCAGCGTCTGCAAAATCAACGAGTTGATGGTCATGGGGCCGACGCCGCCTGGTACGGGGGTGTAGGCGGCGACGCGGTCCTTTAGCGGCTCCAGTTCGATATCGCCGCATTTCTCGGGATGAAAACCGGCGTCCACCACCACGGCGCCGTCGCGTACCCAGTCCGCCTTGATGAATTCGGGCTTGCCCACCGCGCCCACGACCAGATCCGCCTGGCGGACGTGTTCGGCCAGGTTGCGGGTGCGGCTGTGGCACATGGTCACGGTGGCGTTGGCCTGGAGCAGCATCATGCTCATGGGCTTGCCGAGGATGGCGCTGCGGCCCACCACCACGGCATGCTTGCCGGCGAGTTCGATGCCGTAGTGATCCAGAATGCGCATGATGCCCAGCGGGGTGGCGCTGCCGTAGGCCGGCTCGCCCATGGCCATGCGGCCGAAGCCCAGGCAGGTGACGCCGTCCACGTCCTTGTCCAGGGCGATGGCGTCAAAGCAGCGGCGCTCGTCGATCTGTTCCGGTACGGGATGCTGCAGCAGGATGCCGTGAACGTCCGGGTCCTGATTCAGGGCCTCGATCTGCGCCAGCAGCTCCTCGGTGGTGGTGGTCTCGGACAGTTCGATGGCGCGCGAGTCCAGCCCCACACGCCGGCAGGCGTTGCCCTTCATGCGTACATAGGTGGAGGAGGCCGGGTCGGCGCCCACCAGGATAGTGGCGAGAATGGGATAGCGCCCGCCGGAGTGTTCGCGCAGGTGCTCCACACGGGTCTGCATGTCCGCCTCGAAGCGCCGGGCGAGTTCCTTGCCTTCCAGTACCAGAGCGCTCATGGATGCTCCCGCTGATCAGGGCTATTGCGAAGCGATGATTTTCGCACGCGCCATTGATGGGGGCCAAATGCTGAACCGGGTTTCTGCTACAATCGTGTCCGGATTGATCGCGTTGACCGGTCCGGGGGGCGCGGGTATTATGCGCTCCGCTCAACTCGCTCGCTCCGGGGTGTGGCGCAGTCTGGTAGCGCACCTGCTTTGGGAGCAGGATGTCGGGGGTTCAAATCCCTC
>CAZHGU010000226.1:0-3450 GCA_964532105.1 uncultured Alcanivorax sp.
ACGCGCCGAGGCCATTGCCGGCGTCAGCTCGTCCGCGCGGGTGCTGCCGCAGATGAAGCTCTCCGAGCTCCTGGATCAAATGGCGGAGCTGGACGGTTTCGTGGCCGTGGACACGGGCCTGGCCCACCTGGCCGCCGCCTGTGATCTGCCCGGCGTGGCGCTCTATGGCCCCACGGATCCGGAGCTGACCGGCGTTACCGGCCGCCATGCCACCAGTCTGGCCGCGGATTTTCCCTGTGCCCCCTGTCTGCAGAAAAAATGCACCTATCGCGGTGAGCTCGGCCGGGGCGTGAATCCGCCCTGTTTTTCCACCCTGATGCCGGAGACGGTCTGGCGGGCCCTGTGTGAGCGTACGGGAGCACCCGAATGCGCATAGCCCTGGCGCTCTACCGTTATTTCCCCCACGGCGGGCTGCAACGGGATTTCTTTGCCGTGGCCCGGCGCTGCGTGGAGCGCGGTCACAGCGTCACGGTTCTGGCCGCGGAATGGCAGGGACCGCCGCCGGACGGCATGAAACTGGAGCTGCTGCCCGTGCACGGATTCACCAACCATGCCCGGATGCGCCGTTTCGCCCGCCGGCTGAGCCACTGGCGCCGGCGCCATCCCATGGACATTCTGGCGGGCTTCAATCGGCTGCCGACTCTGGATCTGTACTTCGCGTCGGACAGCTGCTTTCGCGCTGCTTTACAAGACCGGCCCCGGCCGCTGCGGTGGCTGCCCCGGTATCGCACCTATGCGCGGCTTGAGGACCGGGCCTTTGCAGGACGAACCAGGCGGATCCTGTTTCTCAACCGGCAGCAGGCGGAGGATTATCTCGCCCACTATGCGCTGGCGCCGGAGCGCTATCGGATTCTGCCGCCCGGTATTCGTCCGGACCGGCGTCCGGGGCCGGAGGCAGCGGAACAACGCCGGCGCGTGCGGGCTGAATTCGGCATTCCGGATTCGGCGCGACTGGTGCTTTTTCTGGGGTCCGGGTTCCGGATCAAGGGACTGGACCGGGCAATTGAGGCACTGGGTTCGCTTTCGAAGGAACAAAGAAAGCACACCTTTTTTCTGGTGGTAGGCAAGGATGATTCCGAACCCTTCCGCCGGTTAGTGGAGCAATCCGGGTTGGCGGACCGCACCGTATTCGCCGGCGGACGCGAAGATGTACCGGCCCTGCTCCAGGCGGCCGATCTGCTACTTCATCCCGCCTATCGCGAATCCGCGGGCATGGTCCTGCTCGAAGCCACCGTCGCCGGCCTGCCCGTACTGACCACGTCCAGTTGCGGCTACGCCGAATATGTGCAGCAGGCGGGTTCGGGCCGGGTGCTGGACGAGCCCTTCGAACAGGAAGCGCTCAACCGGGCGCTGACGGAGATGCTGGCGCGGGTGCCGGGGCCCTGGGCCGAGGCCGGGCTCCGGTACGGTGAGCAGGACTGGTTATACTCCCTGCATGACCGGGTGGTGGATGAAATCGAGGCGCTGGGAGCGCGGCATGAGGCTTGAACTGCGTGCGGACATCGCCGAACTCTGGCGCGACCGCGATCCCTTCGCGGCCGTGGCTGCCCTCGACGGTGAACTCTACCGCCACCGCGAGGGTCGCAGAACCCTGCGGGTGATACTTCAGGATCGCCCCTTCTTTCTCAAGGAACATCGGGGCGTGGGCTGGGGTGAAATCATCAAGAATCTCTCCCAGTTGCGCCTGCCGGTGCTCGGCGCCGAGCGTGAATTCGACGCCATTCGCTTGCTGGAGCAAGCGGATATCGACACGCTGAGCGTGGCTGCCTTCGGCGCGCGCGGCCATAATCCGGCCCGGCGGCATTCGTTCTTGCTGACCGATGAACTCACCGGCATGATCAGCCTGGAAGAGTTGGGTGAGCAGTGGCGCCTGCATCCGGGTTCGGTCCGGTTCAAACGCACCCTGATTCGGCGGGTGGCCGAGATCGCCCGGCGCATGCATGATGCCGGCGTCAATCACAGGGATTTTTATCTGTGTCATTTCCTGATGCCGCAGGAAGATGCAGAGAAGGAAAACAGCCAGGGACCTTTGCACTTGATCGACATGCATCGCTCGCGCCTGGGCAATCCCCTGCCGGAGCGCTGGCGCATCAAGGATCTGGGTGGGCTCTATTTTTCCGTGGCCCGTCTTGGTTTTACCCGGCGCGATCTCTTGCGTTTTGTGCGCGCTTACGAGGCCGTGGAGTTGCGTACCGCACTCACCCGGAACAAGCGCCGCTGGCAACGGGTGCGTCGGGACGCGGAGCAGATCTACCAGCGCTATTTCGAAGTGCAGCCGGACTTTCCCCTGCAATTTGCCCAACACCCGGGGAAGGATATCTGATGGCGGAAGAGCACACGGACCCCGGCGTCGGCGTGCCGGACACCTTTGCCGGTATCGAGCACGCGATTGTCCAGGACGAGACAGTATCGCTGCGTCTCGACAACGACAGGGTATTGCAATGTCAACAGCTGCTGCGGCATTTGCCCGGGCGGCGGCTGGTACTGGCCGGCCACATGGGCGATCAACCCGTGGTGGCCAAGTTCTTTTCGAGCCGGGGCAAGGCCGCAAGGGAATTTGCCCGCGAACTGAGCACGCTGCGGCAGTTGTCGGAGAAGGATCAGCCCGTACCCGAGCCCATCTTTCACACCGTGCACCCGGGCTGGCGCTGTTTCGTCATGCCGGAAATCGAAGGCGTCCCGGGCGGCCGCGTTTATCGGGAAGGGCAGATGGAACCGGAACAGCTGCAACGCCGGCTGGCCGGCCTGGTGGCCAGGCTTTTCGGCGCCGGTTTCGTACAAACGGACCTTCATCTCGATAATTTCGTTCTGGCCGGCGAGCAATTGCATATTCTGGATGCGGGCAGTATAGGGTCCAGGCTGCCGTTTCCACTGGCGGCCGGGCAATGGCGGCGGACTCTGGCGCGGCTGCTGATCCAGTTCTATCCGGTTGATGTTCAATCCCGGGTTGTCACCGATCTGGATCGTGAGCTGAACGTAGCCGGTAACCTGGAGAAGACCGTTGCCTCCCTGCGGCGAGAAAGGCTCAATGCCCTGGTGCGGAAACCCTTTCGCAATAGCACACGTTATGCGGTGGTTGATGAGTCGGCCATGACCGGAATGGTGATGCGCAGCCGGAAGGAGCCCCTGCGGGTGTTGTTGAATCAGGATATGGACGTCAATATCCGCAACGCGGAAACGATCAAGGCGGGCAACAGCGCTACCGTGGTCCGTTACTGCAGTGGTGACACGGACTGGGTGATCAAGCGCTACAATGCCAAAGGGACGATGACGGCGTTGAAGCGCTGTTTATTCAGCCGGGCCCGGCGGAGCTGGCGCAACGCCCTCTGGCTGGAATTCAATGGTCTCGCCACGCCGCCGCCGGTGGCTTTTTTGCGGGAAAAGGGGCGGGGGCTGCGCGCGCGTGAATACTACATCAGTGAACATGTTTCGGGACCCTTGCTAAAATCG
>CAZHGU010000227.1:0-3441 GCA_964532105.1 uncultured Alcanivorax sp.
GGCGCCTTCGGCGCCCCGCTTTATTGCTTGCTCCTTGCGCCTTGCCCCTTGCTACTTCCGATACGGCCCGCGCCTGGGCTTGCGGGGCGGGCCGCCGCGGTTGCCTTTCTGGTGCTTGAGGCGCGCGCGGCCGTACAGGCCGGTGTAATGCTTGCTCTTGAGATCCACCTGCGAGACCAGTTGCTGGATCTGTTCCGGCGGCATGTCCATCCAGCGGCCCCGGCGCAGATTGGATGGCAGCTCCACGTCGCCGAAGCGGGTACGGATGAGACGGGAAACTTCCAGATCCTGTGATTCCAGCAGGCGCCGCACTTCGCGGTACTTGCCGCCGATCAGCGTCACCTTGTACCAGCGGTTGGCGCCTTCCTCGTTGCCGCCGGCATCCTCGACCGAGCGAAAGCTGGACACACCGTCTTCCAGCTCCACTCCGTCAAGCAGCGCCTGGCGCTTGTCCTCGGTGATCTCGCCACGCACACGGACGGCATATTCGCGCACGAATTCATTGGACGGATGCATCAGCCGGTGCGCCAGTTCGCCGTCCGTGGTGAACAGCATGAGTCCCGAGGTGTTGATATCCAGCCGGCCCACCTGGACCCAGCGGGCACCGCGCAGGCGCGGCAGATGATCGAAGACGGTGGGACGGTTTTCCGGATCATTGCGCGAGGATACTTCGCCCACATTCTTGTGATAAATGAGCACGCGCCGCTCAAGCTCCTCTTCCGGCCGTACAGGCACGCGCTTGTTGTCCAGCCTGATCTCTTCATCGCCTTCCACTCGATCCCCCAGGGTGGCCCGTTCACCGTTGACGCTCACACGGCCGTCCTGAATCCAGGTTTCCGCCTGCCGGCGGGAACCCAGGCCGGTGCGGGCCAGCACCTTCTGCAGTTTTTCACTCATGATCGGGATCGGCCTCCGCGGCATCGGCGTCCGGACGCTCATCCGGGGATACGGTTTCCATGGATTCGGCGTCGGCGCTTGCTTCATCCTCCTCTGGCTCTTCGGCATCCGCTTCCGGCGCGGCGGCCTCTTCCGGTTTCTTGTGGAAGGTCTCCTCCACATCCTTAAGCACGGCGTCCACCTGGGAGAGTTCCATCAGCTGGGATTCATCGATGTCCGGATCGTCTTCCTGCCAGCCGGCGGGCAATGCGGATTCCGCCGATGTTTCGCCATCCCCGGTGTCGGTCTGGTCTTCTCCCTCGCCGGTGGTGGGCGGAGCAGAGCCGTCCGCGTCCGCCGTGGCTTCGGCGGCGGCTTCTTCCTGTTCCTTCTCGTCGTCTTCCAGTTGCAGTTCCTCGTTGAGCTTGTCCAGGTCCTTGATCTCGGACAATGCGGGCAGCTCGTCCAGGCTGGCCAGGTTGAAGTAATCCAGGAACTGCTTGGTGGTGGCGAACATGGCCGGCCGGCCCGGCACGTCACGATGGCCCACCACGCGCACCCAGCCGCGCTCCTGCAGGGTGCGGATGATCTGGGTGCCCACGGACACGCCGCGCACTTCCTCGATTTCGCCGCGCGTGACGGGCTGGCGATAGGCAATCAGCGCCAGGGTTTCCATGATGGCGCGCGAATAACGCGGCGCGCGTTCGGCCCAGAGCCGGCTGACCCAGGGGCCCAGCTCGGTGCGCACCTGAAAGCGGAAACCCGAGGCCACTTCGCGCAGCTGGACGCCACGCTCGGCATAGTCATCCGCCAGCTCGTTCAGCAGCCGCTCCAGGGTCTGCTTGTCGGGCTTGTCGTCCTCGTCCAGCAGCATGAGCAGCGCATCCCGGTCCAGCGGACCGTCGGCGGCAAGAATGGCTGCTTCCAGAATCTGCTTGATCTTGTGTTCTTCCAAAACGGTTCCCCCTAGAGTTCCGGTGATCCCACCGGTTCCTCGTCTCCGATCTCCGCCGCCCGGGCCTTCACATGAATGGGCGCGTAGGGCTCGTGCTGCACCAGCTCCACCAGGGTGTTCTTGAGCAGCTCCAGCACGGCCAGGAAGGTCACCACCACGCCGGCCCGGCCCTCTTCCACCTTGAACAATGAGACAAAAGGCACGAAATCCCGGCCCTGGAGCTTTTCCAGCACTTCGGACATACGCTCGCGCGTGGACAGATGCTCCATTTCCACATGGTGGCTTTCATACATGTCCGCGCGCTTGAGCACATCCTTGAGCGCGAGCAGCACCTCGCGCAGATCCACTTCCGGATGCGGCTTCTCGCGCACATAATCCGGGCGCCGGGCGGCGACGGTGTGGATGTCGCGCTCCAGGCGCGGCATTTCGTCGATTTCCTCGGCGGCCTTCTTGAAGCGCTCGTATTCCTGCAGGCGCCGGATGAGTTCGGCGCGCGGGTCTTCCTCTTCTTCTTCGGCGTCCTTTTCCGGGCGCGGCAGCAGGGTGCGGGACTTGATCTCGCCCAGCATGGCGGCCATGACCAGATATTCCGCGGCCAGTTCCAGATTCATGGCCTTCATCAGCTCCACGTACTCCATGTACTGGGTGGTAATCTGGCTGACGGGAATATCCAGAATGTCCAGGTTCTGGCGCTTGATCAGATAGAGCAGCAGATCCAGCGGGCCCTCGAACGCCTCCAGAAAGACTTCCAGCGCGTCCGGCGGAATATAGAGATCATCCGGGAGCTTGGTGATGGCCTGGCCATACACCAGTCCGAAGGGCATCTCTTCCTGACGCGGAGCGGGCAGGCGGGGTGGCTCCGGCTGTGCTGCGGTTTCGTCCTGCTGCATCCGCTCGCGCTCCTATCGGTATTTCAGGCCCATGGCCTCGCGCACTTCCTCGAGGGTGTCCCGGGCGTTCTCGCGCGCCTCTTCGGCGCCGTCGGCCACAATGGTACGCACCAGATCCGGATTGCGCATGTGTTCATCGGCGCGTTTGCGGATGGGGTCCAGCTCGGCCTGAATGGCGTCGATGACCGGTTTCTTGCACTCCACACAGCCGATGCCGGCGCTGCGGCAGCCGTTCTGGACCCATTCCTGGGTGCGTTCGTCGGAATAGATCTGATGCAGGGGCCAGACCGGACAATCCTCGGGCTCGCCCGGGTCCGTGCGGCGCACGCGCTTGGGGTCGGTGGGCATGGTCCGGATCTTGTGATCCACATCATCCGGCTCCTCGCGCAGGCTGATGAAGTTGCCGTAGGACTTGGACATCTTCTCGCCATCCAGCCCGGGCATGCGCGACGCCGGGGTGAGCAGGGCCTGGGGCTCGGGCAGGATGACCTTGCCGCCGCCTTCCAGATCCCCGAACAGCCGTTCCCGGTCGCCCAGGGTAATGTTCTGCTGGTCCTGGACCAGGGCCCGCGCCGTCTCCAGGGCGGACTCATCGCCCTGCTCCTGGTACTTGCGCCGGTTGTCGCGGTAGATGCGCGCCTGCTTCTTGCCCATCTTGCGGATCGCCTGTTCCACCGCTTCCTCGAAGCCCGGCTCATAGCCGTAGAGGTGGTTGAACCG
>CAZHGU010000228.1:0-3423 GCA_964532105.1 uncultured Alcanivorax sp.
CTCCACCGGCTGGTGGGTGGGCCCGTCCTCGCCCAGGCCGATGGAGTCGTGGGTGTAGACCAGAATATTGGGCTGATGCATGAGCGCCGACATGCGCACGGCGTTGCGGGCATAGTCCTGAAACACCAGAAAGGTGCCGCCATAGGGACGCAGCCCGCCGTGCAGATTCATGCCGCTCATCATGGCGGTCATGGCGAACTCGCGTACGCCGTAATGGACATAGTTGCCCGAGGCGTCCTTTGAGGTAATCACCTTCGAGCCGGACCAGATGGTGTTGTTGGAGCCGGCCAGGTCCGCCGAACCGCCCAGCAGTTCGGGCAGCTGAGGGCCGTAGTGTTCCAGGCACTGCTGACTGGCCTTGCGGGTGGCCAGTTTTTCCATCTTTTCCTGACATTCGTGAATAAAGGTGTCCGCCTTTTCGGCCCAGCCGTCGGGCAGCTCACGCGCCAGCGCGCGGCGGAATTCGGCACCCGGCTCCGGATATTCGCGGCAGTAGCTCTCCAGGAGCTCGTTCCATTGCTGCTCCGCCTTGGCGCCGGCAGCGCGCGCGTCCCAGGCATCGTAAATGTTTTGCGGAATGGCGAAGGGCTCGTGCTGCCAGCCCAATTCCTTGCGGGTGGCGGCCACCTCGTCCGCGCCCAGGGCGGCGCCGTGCGTGGCCTCGGTACCCGCCTTGTTGGGGCTGCCATAGCCAATGGTGGTGCGGCAGCAGATCAGGGTGGGCTGGCCGGTGTTCGCCCGCGCGTTCTCGATGGCCATATCCACCTGGGCCGGATCATGGCCGTCCACATGGGGAATGACATGCCAGCCGTAGGCGCGGAAGCGCTCCACCGTGTCCTCGGTGAACCAGCCCTGAACCTCGCCGTCGATGGAAATGCCGTTGTCGTCGTAGAAGACGATCAGCTTGCCCAGCCCCAGGGTACCCGCCAGGGAGCCGGCCTCGTGGGAAATGCCCTCCATCAGGCAGCCATCGCCGGCGAAACACCAGGTATAATGATTGATCAGCTCGAAACCGGGCCGATTGAAGCGCTGCGCCAGGTGCTTTTCCACCAGCGCCATGCCCACCGCATTGGCCAGACCCTGGCCCAGGGGGCCGGTGGTGGTCTCGATGCCCGGCAGATCGCCGTATTCCGGATGGCCGGCCGTGGGGGAGCCCACCTGGCGGAAGTGCTTCAGATGCTCCAGGGGCACGTCATAGCCGGTGAGATGCAGCAGGCTGTAGAGCAGCATGGAGCCGTGGCCGTTGGACAGCACGAAGCGGTCCCGGTCGGGCCAGTCGGGATTGGCCGGATTGTGGCGCAGATAGCCGCGCCAGAGCACCTCGGCGATATCGGCCATGCCCATGGGCGCGCCGGGGTGGCCGGACTGGGCCTTTTCCACGGCATCCATGCTCAACGCCCGGATGGCGTTGGCGAGTTCGCGGGCGCTGGGACCGGCTGCGGACATGCGGTGGCTCCTGAGTTAATAAGATTGTTGACACCCCGCCCGCGGAGACAGGAACAGACGCAGGGCGTGGAATGGTGCGCACGGCGCACCCTACGGTTCTCTCCGGGCGACCCACAGGCATCCCGGGACGCAACGCGCGGATGGTTACGCGTAACCCCCGTCTCGTCCATTAAAGGCCGAATCAAGGTGAATTTCCGCGCCAAGCACCTGATTTACAGGGCGTTTTGCACGCAACAATCCCCTCGCAGGGCTCGTCCCGAGGTTCCCCGAGCCGCAGTATTGTCCTACAGACCCCGGAATCGGGCAAATCCCGCTCGTGGCGGGCCCTCCCGGCGGGTTTGCGGCAATCTATATCAATTTTTTTTGATGCTTGCCGGAATTTCGTCTAGACTTCGCCGCCATGTCGCTGACCGCCCTCGAGAGTCATCGCCGGCCGGAGCCGCGCGAGAGGCTCGCAAATCTGCTCAAGGCCGCCGGAGATCCCCGGCGCCTGGACATCCTGCGGGTGCTCAGCGACAAGAGCTTCGACGTGCGCGAGCTGTGCGAGATTTTCGGCATGCGCCAGTCGGGCATGAGCCATCACCTCAAGGTGCTGGCCAATGCCGGGCTGGTCACGACCCGGCGCGAAGGCAACTCGGTGTTCTATCGCCGGCAGCTGCCGCCCCGGGAAGCCGTGATCGGCACACCCCAGCAGGCGGTCTTCGACGCCCTGGATCAACAGGCCCTCGAAGATAGCCTGCAGGAACGCATGGCCGCCGTGGAGGCACGCCGCGCCGAGCGCGGCCGGGCCTTCTTCGCGCGGCATGCGGCACGTCTGGATGAACGGCGGGAACTGATCGCCAGCCACGAGCAATACAGCGAGCTGGCCTGTTCCCTGCTGGATCAGGCATTGCCTGACGGCGGCGATTCCGCCCTTGAGGTGGGTCCCGGCGAAGGGCGCTTCCTGCCGGCATTGTCGCGGCGCTTTCGGCGGGTTACCGGGCTGGACAACAGCCCGGCCATGCTGGATCGGGCCCGGCAAGCGGCGGACGCCGGCCGGCTGGACAATGTCCGGCTGGTGACGGGGGACTGGCCGGAGGAAGCACCGGCGGAGCGGTTCGACGCCATTGTGCTGAACATGGTGTTGCATCACCTGCCGGCTCCGGCCGACTCGTTCGGACGCGCGGCGTCCCTGCTGCGGCCCGGAGGTGTGTTGCTGATCACGGAGCTGTGTCGTCACGACCAGGCCTGGGCGCAGGAGTCCTGCGGCGATCTCTGGCTGGGTTTTGACAGCGAGGACCTTTACGCCTGGGCGCAACGCGCCGGGCTGGAAGCCGTCGCCGCACAGTTCCAGGGGCAACGCAATGGTTTTCAAGTCCAGGTACGCAGCTACCGGCTGCGCACCTGATTCACAGGAGAAGGAGTACTTTCCAATATGAGTAGCGATTACACCCTTTTTACTTCCGAGTCCGTGACTGCGGGCCACCCGGACAAGATGTCCGACATGGTATCCGACGCGATCCTGGACAATATCCTGTCCGAGGATCCGGGCGCGCGGGTGGCCGTGGAAACCGTTCTGAAAACCGGCATGGCTTTGGTAGCCGGCGAGGTGAAGACCGGCAACCGTCTGGAGCTGGAAGACATTGTCCGTCAGACCATCAAGGACATTGGCTACACCTCCAGCGAGATGGGCTTTGACGGCGAAACCTGTGCCTTTCTGAACGCCATCGGCAAGCAGTCCCAGGACATTGCCGTGGGTGTGGACGAGCGCAAGGAAGAACAAAAGGAGCTCGGCGCTGGTGACCAGGGCCTGATGTTCGGTTACGCCACCAACGAAACCGAAGCGCTCATGCCCGCGCCCATTCACTATGCGCACCGGCTGGTGGAAAAGCAGGCCGAGCTGCTGCAGAACGGCAAGCTCGACTGGCTGCGTCCCGACGCCAAGAGCCAGGTGAGCTTCCGCTACGAAGGCGACACCGTGAAGGCCTGCGACGCGGT
>CAZHGU010000229.1:0-3411 GCA_964532105.1 uncultured Alcanivorax sp.
CGGTGGTGGGCTCTTGACGGAACCCTTGGCGCGGCTGGGCGCCGAAGTGACCGGAGATGCGCGTTATTACAACAGTGAACTGAGCCGCAACCCCTTCAGCAACTGGCCCGAAAACCGGGCCTGAGCCGGATCAGCGTGTGGCCGGTTCCCGGATCCCGGACAGGTCTTGAAAGCACTGCTCCCGGGCAATATCCATGAATTGCCGCAGATAGGCCGCCTCGCTTTCCTCGGCGCGCACCGCCGCATAAAGGGTGCGCCAGACACCGTCGCCCAGGGGCCGGCTGGTAAGCAGCCCGGCATCCAGATATTCGGTCAGTGCCCAGTTGGGCAGCGCCGCCACGCCCCGGCCGCTGGCCACCAGCTGGGCCATCATGGGCGTCAGCTCCGCCGTGCGCACCTCGGCCGGTTCCCGCCCGGCCGGATCCAGAAAGGCGTGAAAGATGTCCAGCCGCTCGCGCTCCACCGGATAGGTGATCAGGGTCTGCTCCGCCAGATCCTCCGGTTCCACCCGTTTCTGCTGCGCCAGGGCATGGTCCCGGGCCAGTGCCAGCACCAGTTCATAACGGAAGAGCGGAATATAGACCACCGCCTCGTCCTCTACGGGATCCGAGGTGATGACCATGTCCAGATCCCCGCGCGCCAGCGCCGGCAGGGGGGCGAAGTTGAAGCCGGCGGAGAGATCCAGCTCCACCTCGGGCCAGCGGGCACGGAACTGATCCAGTGTGGGCATCAGCCACTGGAAACAGGAATGGCATTCGATGGCCAGATGCAGGCGCCCGGCCGCGCCCGCCGCCATGCGCTGCAGTTCCTGCTCCGCCAGCCGCACCCGGGGCAGCACCTCTTCCGCCAGCTCCAGCAGGCGCAAGCCGGCCGTGGTAAAGCGCAGCGGCCGCGCCCGGCGGTTGAGCAGGGACAGATCCAGTTTGGACTCCAGGTCCCGCAACTGGTGGGACAGCGCGGACTGGGTGATATGCAGCCGTTCCGAGGCCTCCACCAGACTGCCCGTCTCCTGGATGGCTCTCAGGCTTTGCAGGTGACGCAGCTCGATCATGAACCGGCCTCATAGAAATTGGTGACAGGCCTGATTCTGGGTCATTTTCGGTCCATCCCACAATGCCTTTTGGCTTATTCCGTCCTGTGCCCTGCCTCAACCTTCCAGCGCCTCTGGAATGGTTCGCGGCGGGAACCGCCGCCCCTACAAAGCCTTTATCCTCGCTCCTTGCTCCTTGTTACTTGCTACTTGCGTCTTTATTTCCTCGCCCCTTGGCCTTGTTGACCAAGCGCCCGGTCGACACGGCAAATAACCGATTTATCCGCCGATAAACAGTGAGTTACCACCGATGCCCGGTTGTCGTTCGCGCTTGATTTCTGTTTTGAGCACTGTAACACTGGCTGATGTAACAGTTAGCGAGGAAGAATCGCCATGGTTCAACAGATTTTGCCGACCCGACGCAACCTGAAGTTCAAGCTGCGCCCGGAGCGGGCCCTGGACTGGCATCAGGACGGGCTCAATGTAAGCCAGTTCCTGAACACCCTGAGCCTGTTCTTCCCGGTGGGCGAGCGCTTCTTTATCGACAGCGTCCGTGCCTTCCGCGATCAGGTGGAAGACCCGGAGCTGCAGGAAGCGGTCAAGGCCTTTATCGGCCAGGAAGCCATGCACGGCCGCGAGCACGAGGAATACAACGAGGCCATCGCGGCCCGGGGCGTGCCCATCGAGACGCAGGAAAAGATCGTGGACAACCTGCTGCGGTTCATTCAGCGCACCACGCCCAAATCCTTCCAGCTGTCGGCCACCATTGCGCTGGAACACCTGACCGCCATCCTCGCGGACGGGCTGCTGAATCTGCCGGAAATCATGGATGGCGCGGACGAGGACTACAAGGCGCTGTGGAACTGGCACGCGCTGGAGGAAACCGAGCACAAGGCCGTGGCCTTTGATGTCTATCGTGCCGTCATGGGCGAGGACCGCAATCCGGGTTCCTATGTCCTGCGCTCCTTTGCGCTGGTGCTGGCCACCGGCATCTTCTTCTCGTTGTTCATTCCCTTTTACCTGCACAATGTGCGCATCAAGGGTGGTCTCTTCGATGGGCAGGGCTGGCGCGGCATCTGGCGTCATACCTGGGGCCGCAAGGGCATCTTCCGGTTCATGCTGCCCAACTGGTTCGACTGGTTCCGCCCGGGTTTCCATCCCTGGGACCATGACAACCGTCATTTCCTGGAACAGATCGACACCCTGGTGACGGACGTGCTGGACAAGCGCGACGCCGCCTGACTAGCTGACTAGCAGGCTGCTGGAAAACCCGTTTGCGTACCCAGGCTTTCAGGCTGATGCGCAAGGAGTTTTCAACAGCCTGCCAAGCCGGGTCCGTGTCCGCGGACCCGGTGGTCATCACCCGCTACGGGGACTATCATCATGGCCATGACGGACACGGATCGCCACCCCACGCCCGAGGGCCTGCTGGACGACCTGCGCCACTACGCGCCGGACCACGAAGAGCAGGCGCTGGAAGAACGCCGTGAGTTCACCATTGACGAGCTGGCCCGCGAGAGCGGCGCCACGGTGCGCAATGTGCGCGCCTATCAGGACCGCGGTCTGCTGCCGCCGCCGGAAAAGCGCGGGCGCACCGGCATCTACACCGATGTCCATCTGGCCCGGCTGAAGATCATCGGCCAGCTGCTCGAACGCGGCTACACGCTCAAGAATATCCATGACCTGGTGGAAGCCTGGGAAGAGGGCCGCAACCTGGACGATATTCTGGGCCTGGAAGTGGCCGCCACGTCCTGGAAGTCCGGCGAGATTCCCGACTATGTGGACTATCAGCAGCTGCTGCGCGACTTCGGCGACAATATCACCCCGGATGTCATGACCAAGGCCGTCAAGCTGGGCTATATCATTCCCGAGGGCATGCGCCTGCGGGTGCCCTATCCGCGCATCTACAACGCCGGCAAGGAACTGGTGGAAGCCGGTATTCCCCTGGATGCCCTGCTCACCCACGTAAACCTGATCCGCAAGGATGTGGACAAGCTCGCCGACCGTTTCATCGGCATGATCGTGCAGTATCTGGTGGACGAAAAATACGGCGAGAACGGCCTGCCCGAGGGCGAGGACGTACCCTGGCTGGCGGATTTCATCACCCGGGTGCGCCCGCTGGCGGACATGGTGGTCAGCACGGAACTCTCACGCGTGCTCGACCGCGCCATTTCCAAGGTGCTCGTCGACCGGCTGGAAAACGTGCTGGAGCACTTCCAGGAGCGTGACGGCGAGAGCTGAGTCGAAAGCCGAAAGACCAAAGAAAATGAGAGGCGCCGCGAGGCGCCCCTCATTATTTTCTTGCTACTTTCTACTTGTTGCTTTCGACTTTCATCCCCGGATGAACATTCGCCTTTGAAAGATCCCCGTCGTAGTGCTGG
>CAZHGU010000230.1:0-3397 GCA_964532105.1 uncultured Alcanivorax sp.
CCGGGCGGCCGGCCCGCCAGGACTTCGTCCAGTTCTTCGTGCAGCTTTTCTTCCACCTCCGGGTTCCGCGCCAGCAGATACCAGGTCCAGGTGAGCGCGTGGGAGGTGGTCTCGTGGCCGGCCAGGAAGAGCGTCATGAGCTGGTCGCGGATTTCCCGGTCGCTGAGCCGGCTGTCCGGATCCTCGGAGTCCACGGAGTCCACGGCGTCCACCAGGCGCTGCAACAGATCATGAGGCTGGTCCGTAGTGTCCGGGGCGTTGCGGCGCTGTTCGATAATGTCGTAGATGATGCCATCGAGCAGTTGGATGGCGCGGTTCGCGCGGATGCGCCCGGGCGTGGGCAGCCAGTCCGGTGTGAGATTCAGGGTAGCCTGGGCGCCGTTCAGGGTGCGCATGGCCGAGGCCACCTGATCCGTCTTGTGGTCGATGCGGTAGGAAAACAGGGTGCGGCAGACAATGCGCAGGGTCAGATCCACCATTTCCCGGCCCATATCCACTTCGCTGCCGGGGCGCCATTCGTGGCGAACGGCTTGTGTCTCGGAAACCATCATTTCCGCGTAGCCGCCCATCTGTTTGCGGGTAAAGGCAGGCTGGACCATGCGGCGCTGGCGTTTCCAGTTCTCGCCGTCACTGGTGAGCAGACCGTCACCGAGCACCTGCGTCAGCGACTCCAGGGCCGTATGCTTCTTGCTGAAGTCATCGGCGCGGGTCATCAGCACTTCCCGGAAGTGATCCGGATGGCGCAGCACAAAGAGCGCCCCGTCCGGGTTTTGCGCACAATAGAGATCGCCGTATTCGTCGAAGCGCTGCCGGATAAACGCGAAGGGGCTTCGGATAAAGTTCAGGTAATAGCGCAACGCCGGCACCAGCCCCTTCTTGCGCGGCGGTGGGCCCGGCGGCAGGACAACAGCTTCATCCGTCAGATTCGTCTCCGTCATGGCGTTCTCATCAGCAGGCCCTGGTGGTTGCTGCTCAGCCTAACAGGCGCCCAAGGGAAACGAAGCTCATTCGGCGCCAACCGCGAATTTCGTACAACCGGCAATTCCATGGGCTTGAAGGCATGGATATCACGGATCGCGCCGCAGCGGTTCCACCTCACCCTGCTCGCGTAAACGGGCCAGGGTCTGATTGAAGTTGTCGAGCAGTTCCCGGGCGCCGTCCGTTTCCTTCGGCACGATCAGATGCAGATCGGCCGACACTTCGACACCTTTCAGCACGCGCAGCCTTTCGCGATCCAGGGGGATATCCGCCAGGAGGGATTCGGCGTGGCGCCGGGTGATGGCGACAAAGTCCACACGGCCGCGCCCGAGCATGCGCAGACACTGAATCATGGTACGCGGCTCGCCCTCCTCGTAATCGAGATCGGCGAGCATCCGTCGGATATCCCGGGTAATGGCATAGCCGAGCGGTACACAAAGCGTCTTGCCGGTGAGATCCGCCAACTCATCCGCGGACGCACCCGATCGTACGAATACCCGCAGGTGCACGGTGTACAGCGGATCCGAATAATGGAACTCTTCAGCGCGCTCCGGCGTGTGCAGATAAGGGAAGGTGGCCCGGAATTCGCCGTCCAGGGTGGCGCGGTACCCGCGCGCCCAGGGTTTAAAGGCAATGTCCACGGGCCGGTCCATGGTTCTGAATACGCGCCGTACGAGCTCCGTTGCCAGGCCTCCATGGGGCAGCTCGCTGTCGGCGAAGGGACCGTAGCCGTTGCCGGTAACCAACGGCAGGGAGTCACGGGCCGGCACCGCGGTGGAGCTACAGGCGAGTATCAGGCCCGCGAGCAGGCAAGCAAGGTGCCGCCCGAGGCTCGTTTTCCCATGTTGCACACCCAGGTGCCGCATCAGCTTTTCCCTCGCATGCGGTCGGTCGAAGGCTCTTCGAGTGCCTCTGGATCAAGCTTGGCACGGAAAGGCGTGGAACGCGAGAGCCTGAGTGCCCGGGGGTCGACAATGAACGCCATGGGTTGGCGAATAGCGGCTATTCGTCCATTTTTAGAGCCCTGCAATCACTGATTCAACGCTTTCAATGGAGGCATGCGCATGGCCCGAGTCACCTGGACCCCGGAACAGATGCCGGCGCTGGACGGCCGGAGCATTCTCATCACCGGCGCCAACAGCGGCCTGGGCCTGGAATCCGCCCAGGTGCTGGCCGGCCGTGGCGCGGAGGTGATCATGGCCTGCCGCAACCTGGAGAAGGGCCGGCAGGCGGCGGAAAACATCCGGGCGGAATACCCCGAGGCGAAGCTTGCGCTCATGCAGCTGGATCTGTCGGACCTGCAATCGGTGAAGGCATTCGCCGAAAACGTACACAACCGTTACGACAAGCTGGATGTGCTGATCAATAACGCCGGCATCATGGCACCGCCTTTCCAGCGCACCCGGGACGGTTTCGAGATGCAGATGGGCACCAATCACCTGGGACATTTCGCGCTGACCGGCCTGCTGCTGGATCTGCTGGAAAACGCCGAGGCGCCGCGCGTTGTCACCGTCTCGAGCTTTGCCCAGTACATGGGCCGGATCAATCTGGCCAATCTCAACGCCGAGAAGGGCTATCACCGCTGGACCTTCTACGGCCACAGCAAGCTGGCCAATCTGGTCTTCGCCCGCGAGCTGGATCGCCGGCTGCGTGAACGCAGCTCGAAGATCCAGTCCCTTGCCGTGCATCCCGGTTACTCATCCACGAACCTGCAGAACGATACGGTCTTCGCCCACATCAACCAGTTCCTGGCCCAGCCCCAGCACATGGGTGCCTACCCGAGTCTCTATGCGGCCACCTCGGATGAGATTGAACGGGGCGGTTTCTACGGGCCCAATGGTCTCTTCGGCGCCGCCGGCTACCCGGCTCCGGCCCGTGCCCGCAAGATCGCGGACAACCGGGCAGTGGCGGACAAGCTCTGGAAGAAGTCGGAAGAACTGACGGGTGTGGCCTATCTGGATGCGGCCTGAGCGGTGCCGAGGTTCCAGGTCGACATGCCCCCTGTAATTCCCCCTTTCCAGGGGGAGAACCAACCAAGGAGGGGTCCGTTCCAGAGCGCCCGATTTCACCGGCCCCATTCCGAACCGGTCACATCGGTAACACTTCGAATCTCTGTGGTCTCTGTGGTTTTATACCCGAAATCGGCGGATTCCCCCGGGGCTGATTGGAACCACAGCGATCACGGAGGGCACAGAGAATGCCTGGATCCGGTTTTCAGCTTCTGCCTTTCGTGGTTCATCCCGGCATCCGGAAGCACCCCAGGCAATTGATTTGAACCACAGAGATCACAGAGACCACAGAGACGGAAACCCCTTTAGACCCCTCCCCCTTGCGAGGGAGAGAAAGGAATTCTCTTGCCCCTTGCTCCTTGCCCCTTGCTCCTTGCCTCTTGCGCCTTACGGTTTCCCCTGCCCCATGA
>CAZHGU010000231.1:0-3387 GCA_964532105.1 uncultured Alcanivorax sp.
GAAATCCAGGCCGCCGTCGGCCAGCCCGGCGGCCACATCCACATGATCCCGGGGCTCGAAGTCGGGCTGGAAGGGCTCGCCCCGGCGGCGCACCTCGATATTGTCCTCGTCGTCCTCGCCGGCGGGCACATCCGGGTCGGGCACATTGGGCACATCCAGCAGGAATTCGCGCAGGCGTTCGTTCGCCTGCTGCGAACGTTTTACCTCCTGGTCCATCTGCTCGTCGATTTCCTTGAGTGTTTCGGCCACGCGCGCCTTGGCGTCGTCCACCTCCACGCCCTGCTTGATCAGCTCGCCCACCTCTTTCGAGGCGCGCTTGCGCTCGGCCTGCAGCTCCTGCGAGCGCGTATCGGCCTGCTTGCGCTCGCCGTCCAGCTCGCGGAAACGCTCGACATCCAGCTCATAGCCCCGCGTTTTCAGCCGTTGCGCAAAGGATTCCGGATCCTGACGCAACTCACGAATATCCAGCATGCGTGGTTCTTCCCCCTTTTATTCCAGCAGTATCCGCGCCACCCAGAGGCCCAGCCCGGCAAAGGCAATACAGCCAATCAGCGTGGTCAGGCTGTACCCGGCCGCCAGGGTCCAGGCGCCGCCGTCCAGCAGCCGCACCACCTCGAACGAAAAGGTGGAATAGGTGGTGAACGAGCCCAGCAGGCCCATCATGAGCAGATAGCGCAGATGTTCATTGAGCGCCGCGCTGCCGGCCAGCCAGACCGCGAGAAAACCGAACAACAGCGAGCCGGTCATGTTCACTGTGAAAGTCCCCCAGGGCCAGGCGGGAAAGGCCCTGGCCGGAATCAGCTGGGTGGCCACCCAGAAGCGCAGCACCGCACCCAGCGCGCCCCCGCCCGCGACGGCGAACCAGTGGCCCAGGGTGGGCGAGAAAGCACTCATTGATCATTCTCCCCGTAGCGCTGCCAGCGACTTTGTTCATTGCGCCGGCGGAAATCGTCCAGTTTCTCGCCGATGCGGGTTTCCAGCCCCCGCTCCACCGGCTCGTAGAAGCGCGGCCGGCCCAGGGATTTGGGAAAGTAGTTCTCGCCCGCCGGAAAGGCGTCCGGATAATCATGGGCGTACTGATACTCGGCGCCGAAGCCTTCCTCTTTCATCAGTTTCGTGGGCGCGTTGCGCAGGTGCAGCGGCACCTCGTCCGTGGGATGCTCGCGCACAAAGCGCATGGCCTGATTGAAGGCCTTGTAGGCGGCATTGCTCTTGGGCGCCGACGCCAGATAGACCACCGCCTGGCCCAGGGTCAGCTCGCCTTCCGGGCTGCCCAGGCGCTCCTGGGCATCCCAGGCATCCATGGCCACCTGCAGCGCGCGCGGGTCGGCGTTGCCGATATCCTCGCTGGCCATGCGCACCAGACGGCGCGCAATGTACAAAGGATCACAACCGCCGTCCAGCATGCGACAGAGCCAGTACAGCGACGCATCCGGGTCCGAACCGCGCACCGCCTTGTGCAGCGCGCTGATCTGGTCGTAGAAGAGATCACCGCCCTTGTCGAAGCGCCGCAGGCTGTCACGAAGCAATTCGCGTACCAGCTCCCGGTCCACGGTGCCGCTTTCCGCCAGATCGGCGGCGGTTTCCACCATGTTCAGCAGCTTGCGCGCGTCGCCATCCGCCTGGTCCAGCAGCAGCGAGCGGGCTTCATCGGTCCAGTGGAGTTGGGCGAACTCCTCCTGGGCCAGCACCTGCTCCAGCAGTGTCGTCAGATCCTCTGCTTCCAGCGGGCGCAGGCGATAGACCCGGGCCCGGGACAACAGGGCATTGTTCAGCTCAAAGGACGGGTTCTCCGTGGTGGCGCCGATGAAGATGACGGTGCCCTCTTCCACATGGGGCAGGAAGGCATCCTGCTGGGCCTTGTTGAAGCGGTGCACCTCGTCCACGAAGAGTACGGTGCGACGGCCCTGGGCCAGGCGCTCGCGCGCCTTGTCCACTTCCGCGCGGATATCCTTGACCCCGGCCAGTACGGCGGACATCCGCACAAACTCGGCATCCACGGACCGCGCCAGGATCAGCGCCAGCGTCGTCTTGCCGGTGCCCGGCGGGCCCCAGAGCAGCATGGAATGGAGCTGGCCTTCCTCCACCGCCCGCGCGAGCGGCTTGCCCGGGCCCACCAGATGCTGCTGGCCCACGAATTCGTCCAGCGCCCGGGGACGCACCCGGGCGGCCAGCGGCTGGTGGCTGTCGCCGCCTTCGGGGGCAAAGAGGTCGTTCATCGGTCCTGACGGATGACGTCGGCGTCCTCGGGGGGTTCGAAACCGAAGGGCTCGGAGCCGGGGTCGGTATTCAGCTTCAGCTCCCGGAATTCAATCACCGTGCGCTGATCCAGGGCATCGCGCAGGCGCATGGATACCGGTTTTTCGCCCTCGAAGGTTACCTCGAGCCGGGAAAACAGCGGCTCCTCACCCCGGGGTTCCAGACGATAGATGACCTGTCCGTCGGCGCCCTCCTCGCGTTCCACCCGGAAGGACTCACCCACCTTTTCCGGCTGACCGCCAAACAGCAGGGCCGGGGTCTTGCTGATTTCCTCGTCCAGCGGGCGGATCACCACCTGCTGCAGGCCGGGATCATGGACCCAGACCTGTTCGCCGTCCGAAACCACGAGTTGCTGGAAGGGTTCGGTGGTTTCCCAGCGGAAACGGTTGGGCCGGGCCACCACCATGGTCCCCCGGGCCTCCTGCACGCGCGAACCGTTCTGTTCCGTGCGCTGTTCAAAGCGCCCTTCCAGGCTTTCCAGCGCCTCAAGCCGGTCCACCAGCGCCTCCAGCGCCTCGCTGCCCGAGGCCAGCAGGGGCAGACAACACAGCAACCCGGTGATCAATGCACGCATGAATACTCCCGTTGATTCGCCCTCGCGGGCAGAGTTCAGTCTTCCGGCGGCGGTGGCGCGATCACCTCGCGCTGACCGTTGTGGCCGGCCTCACTGACCACGCCGGCCGCTTCCATGGCCTCGACCAGGCGCGCGGCGCGGTTGTAGCCGATCTTGAGCTTGCGCTGAACCGAGGAAATGGACGCGCGCCGGGACTTGGTGACATGGGCCACGGCTTCATCGAACAGGGCGTCCTGCTCGTCATCGCCGCCGCCCTCGCCTTCCAGCGCGGGCATGCCGGGCGCCGGCTCGCCGCCACCCTCCAGCACTTCCTCCAGATAATCCGGTTCGCCGCGCTTGCGCCAGTCGTCGCAGATCCGGTGCACTTCCTCGTCGGAGACAAAGGCGCCGTGAATACGCTCGGGCATGGCCTTGCCCGCCGGCAGGTAGAGCATATCACCATGGCCCAGCAGCTGCTCGGCGCCGCCCTGATCCAGCACGGTGCGTGAATCCACGCGAGAGGATACCTGAAAGCCCATGCGCGAGGGCACATTGGCCTTGATCAGCCCGGTGAT
>CAZHGU010000232.1:0-3386 GCA_964532105.1 uncultured Alcanivorax sp.
ACTTCACCGAAGTCCGAGTCCTGCTGTGCAGTGGACGTGGGATAGTCCCAGTAGATATAGCCCACGTCGTAGGACAGGTCACCGGAGCTTCCGGAAAAACCGGCGTAGTAATCCTGTTCATAGCCGTTGGCAGGATCAATTTGGTCACCACCGGGGGTCGTCGGGGTTGGACCGGCGAAATTCACGTTGGAAATCCAGGTGCCGGCGTAGAAGCCGGATTCATGGGCATAGTCGATCCCGCCCGAGACGGCCGGCAGGTCACCCGTCTGGGTAAGACCCCGCCAGATATAGTTGTTGGTGGCGCCCACGTTGCCCGTCAGTTCGGCCAGACCCACGGCGGGGGCCAGGCCGGCGGCGAGTACGGTCGCTTTGACAAGATTGAGTTTTTTCATCGGATACAACCCTCTGTTGGTCCACTGGTTCCTGTAGTCGCCGTCGGCCGGGCCGCGGCGTTCGAAGCAGTAGAAGCAGGTTGTGTGCCAGTTCCGGAAAATCCCGGAAAAACAGAGGGTTAGTCAGGTAAATGGAATCCGGGGTATGAATTCATCCAAAGCGCGTGTTCCAGATTGGTGCGGACCGCCCCAGTGCGGGGCAGGTTCCCTCACCGCGCGGGCGGAACAGCCTGTCACGAACAGTTGGCGGTTTCCGGGTCCGCTTCGGCCACGGCGCGGTTTTCATCATCGGTAATGGACAGCCCGCACTGGGTGCCGGGCATGACGAACTGGGCCTGATAGCGTTGACCCGGTTCCGGGGTGAAACGGGCCCGGGCCGTGCAGGCGCCGGGTGCGCGCTCCGGGTTCTGCGGATCAAAACGCACGCCCAGCGTGACCGGAGCACCGGCCGGCACCCGCACGCGCACCTCGCCGTCCTCCTCGCCCGCTAGGTCATCGGCGAAGAGCTCCGGATCAATGGGCGTGGCACTCAGTGACTCGCGGGTGGGCACGAGGCCCTGATCGGAGCGGCAGATCATGGGCTGGGCGGCGATCTGGTGACTGGTAAAGACCAGAGTGGCCGTTTCACCGTCGTCCGGTGATTGCCAGTAATGCGCCTGACTGCAGCCACCCAGGATCAACGCGAACAATACGACCGGAGCGGGCCCTTTCATACGTTTCTCCCATTGAACACGGTTTTATGCGGCCGATTACCAGGTCTTGTGGCTCGCGTCGGCAAACCACAACTGAATGGCCTCTTCCAGGTACTGATCCCGTTCATGGCCTTCGGGCAGCCAGTTGGACCACCAGGCGGTCGCCGAAACCAGAAAGTCGAACAATAGCAGATGCTGGCGCAGCACACGATGCAGGCGGTGTTCAGGTAGCGGGTTGAAATAGCCCTGAAAATCAAACACCTGACGCGGATTCTTGCGCAGCCAGAGCCAGGAGCCCATTTCCAGGGTCAGGGGGAGATAGACCTGTTCCGGGCTCTGCTCCCGCGCTTCGTCGTAGAGATAATCCCAGAGGTCGCCATGGGCGGTGTAGTTCACGGATTGCGGTTCAATCAGGTAGGGATGGTGATAGGGATAGCTGGTTTTCAATAAATGCCGTAGCGCGCAGATTTCCGCGATATGCGGCATGGGACGGTGCGACCGTGCAAAGGGACACCAGATACGGTCATGGCGTCCAAAACCGCTGTGGCAATCAATGGACAGGGCAAAGGGCGCTCCGGTCAGGCGCGCCCGGACTGTATCCAGCAGGGCCTGCGCTTCCGCTTCCATGGGCTGCTGGCGGCGTCCCCGATACCAGGGGAGAAAGGAGCCGATACGGTGGCCGCCCACCAGCGGCGGTACACGTCCGGTGGCTTCAATGGGGGCGTTGCGCATCAGATCCACCCCGTTCGGGTTCGCGCGCCGGCTCAGCCAGAGTCCGCCGGGATTCACCAGAGGCATGAATACCAGACGTAGTCCTTGCAGTCGCTCCGCCCAGGATTGATCCCACCGGATACGGTGCAACAGGGTATGCAGCCAGGAGAGCAGCACCCGTGTGCCGATGCGCTCGACCCCGTGGACGCCGGCAAAAAAACCGATCGCGGGCGCGTTCGGGTCGCGGCTGCCCATTTCCAGCACCGGCACCGGCAAACGCTGCCCGCTCACGTCCACTTCCAGTACGGTGTCCGTGCGAATCCAGTCTCCGGCGGCTTCGCTGAGCTGTTCCAGCTTGAGCAGTTCCGGAAGGTGTCGTTGCAGAAGATAAAGACGCTGTTCCATCCGCTCGCGAGCGTGAAGCGCAATGATGTCATTCGTGTGACTTTTCCCGGGGAGACGTCACACGACTGCAATGAAGTCTTTGCGCAACGGTAACCTCGTCGCTCCATGCTGAGCCCGTGCTACAGAAAAGTCTGCAGGGTGTTCGATCGGATGCCGGGGTCGGCGTGGACCCGGTTCTGCGGCAGTGGCTGACGGAAAAGGGCCAGTCACTGTGCTGCGGGGATCTGGTGTTGTTCGCGGGCCGCGGCTGGCTCAGCGCGATCATACGGCTTTTCACGCGGAGCCACTGGACCCATGTGGCCATGGTGGTCCGGCTGCCGGACGAGGACGAGCCCCTGTTGATCGAGGCCAACAGCATGGGGGAAGTGGAAGACTTCTTTGCCGGCAAGCGGGTTTCGGGGGTGACCCTGGTGTCCTTTCGCGAGCGCGTGGCCCGCTATCCGGGCCGGGTGGCCTTGCGGCGCTGCGGCCAGGGGCTGTCTCCTGCCCGCCGGATGCATTTCATTCGCTGGGTGCAGCGCTACTACCGTCGGCCCTACAAGAACTTTCTGGTGAGTCAGCTGCTGGATCTGCTGTGTGGTGTGGAGCGCGAACGTCCGGGCCCCGGTGTTTTCTGCAGTGAACTGGTAGCCGAGTTGTGCGGGCACATGGGGTGGCTGACAAAGCCGGCACGTACATCGCGTTTCGTGCCGGCTCACTTCCATGATGCGAGCCCGCGCGCAACCGCGTTTGCGCAGGCGGATTTTGGGCCCCTGGAATGGATGAAACAGGCTGTTAAAGCCAGCGACGTACCCGCCGACGATAATCCGGCCATTGATCCGCGAACTGTTGTGCGTGAAAGGCTTCTTCCGCGGCAATTACATGGCGGTCCATGACATAGAAGACCGGTATCAGCAGGATCAGCATGCCCGGACTGCCCAGCGCCAGCCCGCAGGCGAGATGCAGCAGGGCGAAGGCCAGGTAGATGGGGTTGCGGCTCCAGCGAAAAGGGCCCGTGGTGACCAGGGTCGTGGCGGCCCGATGGGGCAGCACCGTGGTCCGGTGGCGGTGCAGGGTCCACAGGGTCCAGCCGCTCAGCAGCAGTCCCGACAGCGCGAGCCCCAGTGCCAGCGCGTCCAGCCAGGGCGCCGGCGTGAATTGCCAGCCTGTCTCCTGATCCAGACCTTACGCCACCAGCTACCCGCCC
>CAZHGU010000233.1:0-3371 GCA_964532105.1 uncultured Alcanivorax sp.
GGGCAGCACGAAACTGCTGGTGCGGTTGGACACCCCCGCGCGCTGTTCCACGCATTCCAGGGTCAGCGGCAGGGTGGCCGCGGAGCTGGCCGTGGAAAACGCGGTCATCAGCGCCGGTGACATGGCCTGGAAATGACGTCCCGGGGAACGGTGGCCCAGCAACCGTATGGCCACGGGCAGGACCACAAAGGCATGCACGGCCAGTGCCAGCACCACCGTGATGAAAAACAGCGCCAGCGGACGAATGGCGTCCAGCCCGGTTTCGGTGACCGTGGCGGCAATCAGGCCGAAGACACCAATGGGGGCCAGAGCCACCACCAGCATGGTCAGGCGCATCATGGTGTGGTAAATGCCGTCCACCAGCTCGCGCAGGGTATCGCCGGGACGGCCTTCCACCTGGCGCAGGAACCAGCCGAACAGCAGCGAGAACACGATCAGGCCCAGCAGCTGCCCCTCGGCGGCGGCCTGGACAATATTGGGTGGCAGGAACTTGAGCAGGATCTGGCTGAAATCGCCCGCGCCCTGATCCTTGACCGAGGCCAGCACCTCGTCGGTGTCCTCGCTCAGCCCCAGGCGGCCGCCGGCGGGTTCGCCCTCAATGATGCCGGGCGCGATCAGGTTCACCAGCATCAGTCCCACCAGCACGGCCACCAGACCCGTGGCCAGATAATAGCTGATGGTCTTGAGGCCCAGCCGGCCCAGATCCCGCCCTTCGCCGGCATGGATCAGGCCGCTGATAATGGCGCTGGTAATCAGCGGCACCACCACCATCTTGAGGGCGTTGATAAAGATGGTGCCGATCATGTCGTAGACACTGAGCCAGTGAATGCCGGCCAGGGTGCTGTCCGGACTCGTCGCCCAGCCGGCCAGGCCGGCAAGGATCATGGCCAGAAAGATCTGGTGGTGCAGACGCAAGATTCCCTCCTCCGACAGGCGAACCGGAAATGGAGAGCATAGGCGTGGCCTTAACCTCCATGCAACTCAACCGGCGCGGGTTTTACAACAACCCGGCCAGGGCGTCGGTCCATTCCGGATGCTCGCGCCGGATGGCCTGCGTGGCCCGTTGCAGGATCTCGTCAGCGGTGCCCGGGCCCCGGTATTGCGCCAGCAAGACATAGGCGCGATTGACGATGGCACGGAGCGCTTCGGTGGGCGCATCGCCGACTGCCAGGCCTTCCCGGTCCAGTAGCCAACGCTGCAGCTGGTGCAGCACTTCCTCCGGAAATTGCTCGTGTCTGAGACTGGCGAGCAGATCCAGCCGTAATTGCTGATCGGTTTGATCATCCAGTTGGTGAAGAATCCGGCTCAATAATTGCTCGAAAGCATGATATTGCTCCGGTGTTGCGGCGTCGGGATTGTTGCGGTTTCCGCGCACCGGGGCGTCATCCAGTAGCGATTCCGCCGGCATGTTCATGGCCTGCACCAGATTCAGATGAATCTCCGAACGCCGTTCCTGCACGTCGGCAAGCTGACAGATCTCGTGTACGAAACGCTGCAACGCGAAACGGGGCGCCCGGGCATGGTGTTGTTCCCAGTGTTCCAGGGCCCGTTCAAGCATTGCGTGCGAAAGATAGGGTTTCAGCCCCGTATAAACAGCCCGGCGGCGGTTTTGCAGATCCTCGCTCATGAGCGTGGCTCCACGCGTTCGGCCATGTCCGCGCCATAGGCGGTATGGACCGGAAATTCGGGATAGCCGATTTCCGCGTGCTCGGTCAGATCCAGCCCGCGTTGTTCATGCTGCGTGGGTGCGCGCAGGCCGGTGGTCATGGCGATGAGCAGATACAGAATCAGTGCACTGAAGAACACCCAGGAAAAACAGGCAATAATGCCGAGCATCTGTACGGCCACGCGCTGCTGATCGAACAGGTCTCCGGCGAAAAACAGCCCCGCCGCCAGGGTGCCCCAGGCACCGGCCAGGCCATGCACGGGGACGGCCCCCACGACGTCGTCCAGGCGCATGCGCACCAGAAGGCCGCTGCCCAGGGAACAGAGCACACCGCCCACGGCACCGGTGAGCAGGGCCCAGGGCGGTGTCATGGTGGCGCACCCGGCCGTGATGGATACGAGACCGGCCAGACTGCCGTTGACGGTGTCGGTAAGCAGGATGGGCCGGCGGCGTAGCAGGGCGTAGAAGACGCTGCCGGTGGCACCGGCTGCCGCCGCCAGCTGGGTATTGAGATTGATCAGACCGATATCGGCGCTGGCAACCAGGGTGGAGCCGCCGTTGAAGCCGAACCAGCCGAACCAGAGGATGAAGCCGCCCAGGGCCACCAGGGAAAGGTTGTGCCCGCGTATGGTGCGAGGATGCCCCCGTTCGTCGTAACGGCCCAGGCGTGGACCCAGCACCAGGATACCGGCCAGTGCGCACCATCCGCCCACCGAGTGCACTACGGTAGAGCCGGCAAAATCCACGAAACCGAGTTGGGCCAGCCAGCCGTTGTCGTTCCAGACCCAGCTGCCGAATACCGGATAGATGAAACCGATAATGACCGCGGCCCCGATCAGATAGGCGTTGTAGCGGGTTCGCTCGGCCATGGCGCCGCTGGCGATAGTCGCGGCCGTAGCCGCGAACATGATCTGGAACAGCATGATGCCCCAGGTCGAGGTATCGACGTCCTTCGGAACGAAGCCGCTTGTTCCGAAGAGTCCGCTGGGATTGTCGCCGAACATCAGGCCATATCCCAGGGCCCAGAACACCAGCGTGCCGAGGCAGACATCCATGTAATTCTTCATGACCACGTTCAGCGCATTCTTGGCGCGCGACATGCCGCTTTCAAGCAGCGCGAATCCGGCCTGCATCAGGAACACCAGTGCGCTGGCGGTGGCCAGCCAGACCATGTTGATGTCGTCCGCCTCGACAGCCCAGGCGGGTGCCGGCACAAAGAGGACACCGATCAGAAGACGTTTCATGAAAATCCTTGCCAGGTGAGTGGATAGAATGGCCGTGCATGACCGGAGCGCAACGTTGCAATGCCCGTGCCATGCCGGAAGCTGGCAGTGCGTCTGCGGCGTGCGGTCCCGGTTTTGTGCTAGGCTTCGCCCGCTGAACAAGGGAGGGCCATGATTAGCGAGCGTGAACAGCAGCAGGCGAGCGAATCCCTGTATACGGTGCGGGACTGGCTGCGCTGGGCGGAAACCGTGATGCGCCGCGAAACGGTATTTCTCGGTCACGGCACGGACAATTACTGGGACGAGGCCCTGGCCCTGGTGCTGCCGGCGCTGTCGCTGCCCTGGGACGCGGACCCGAATGTGCTGGAGGGCCGTTTGCTGCCGGACGAACGCACCCGGATCCTCGACTGGCTCCGGCGCCGGGTGAATGAACGCGTGCCCGCCCCCTATATCACCGGCACCGCCTGGTTCTGTGGGTTGCC
>CAZHGU010000234.1:0-3366 GCA_964532105.1 uncultured Alcanivorax sp.
CAACGAGCACGCCAATCTGGCGCCCCATTGCTGTCTGCTCGGCCCCCTCCTGTCCATACAGTTCCCCCCGTTCGAGTTGCAGATCCAGCGCGGCCAGCCAGGCGCGCTCCCGATCGCCCTGACGAGGATCGTCATGACGGGCCAGACACCGGCTTGAGCCGTCGATGACCCGCCAGCTCAGCCGCTCCACCGCCGGACGCCGTACATAGGTGCGGTTGCGAAACCAGTCGTGAACATGAAGACGATCCAGCAGGGGCCGGCACTTGGTCACCGGCGGCGCTTCCTCCCGCCAGTTCACCATGTACCCCCCCTGGCCGGGGACTTCCCCGGAAAACAAAAGACACTGCATGCGCGCTCACTCGCCCGAGCCGGGCCAGCAGCCCGACACGCCTCTTATCTGTGATTTGAATCACATTATTAATGTCTAGTGGATCACAGAATATCGCGAGCCGACACAAGGTAGCCTTGAGCCGATAACAGGTAGAAAGTGTTAGCAGACTGTCAACGGCGGCGGGCAAAGAAGTTCCGCAACAGCTCCGCCGACTGATCCGCGAGCACGCCGCCGGTGACCTGGATGCGGTGGTTGTAAAAATCCTGATCCGGAAGCCGGAGCCGGCTCTCGCAAACACCGGCACGGGGTTCGGCGGCCCCGTAAACCAGACGTTGCACACGGGCGTGAACAAGGGCACCGAAGCACATGGTGCAGGGTTCCAGAGTGACATAGAGGGTGGTGTCGGGCAGACGGTAGTTGTCGGCCCGCTCGCCGGCCTCGCGCAGTGCCCGGATCTCGGCATGGGCGGTGGCATCCCGCGCCGCCACGGGCCCGTTGGTGCCCGTGCCCAGCACCACGTCTTCGCGCACCAGCACCGCCCCCACGGGTACCTCCCCGGCCCGGGCCGCCTCTTCCGCTCGAGCCAGCGCCTGCCCCATCCAGTATTCATCCTCGGAATCGTGCATTCACCGAGTCTCCACCTCGCCGGAACCGCCCAGGGTAGCGCCCTGCCCCACCCCCTGCATGCGCGGATTGCATTATGTTCCCGGGCCTGTTTGATTAGCCCACGATGATCCACTTTCAATCACCGCAAAAGGAGCCTTCATGAACACCGCTGTTCATCAGGACACCCACAGCAAACTGGTCGGCTATATCCTCTGGATCTTCGGCTTTATGGGAGCGCACAGATTCTATTACGGCAAGCCGATCACCGGCACCATCTGGTTCTTCACGCTGGGGCTGCTGTTCGTGGGCTGGATTATCGACCTGTTTCTGATTCCCGGCATGGACCGCAACGCCGACCGGCGCTTTATCGAGGGCCCGGCGAACTACACCGTAGCCTGGATTCTGCTGACCTTTCTGGGTGTGTTCGGCATCCACCGCTTCTATCTCGCCAAGTGGACTACCGGAATCATCTGGCTGCTCACGGGCGGGCTTTTCCTGCTGGGTATCCTCTATGACTACTGGACCCTGAACGAGCAGATCGCCACCCGCAACCGGACCTTTTTATAAACGGCTCGGGCGGGGCCGGCGGCCCCGCCCGGCAGGACTACTTCTTGATCACATACTTGCCCGGGCCGAGGAAAAGCAGGGCCACGGCGTTGAACAGGAAGAAGGCCTGGAGTTCAATCTTCCACCCGCCATGGGACGACAGCGCGAAGATCTCGTTCATGTGGCCCAGGCCGATGGCGAAGAGCATATTGATGATGATCAGCGCGGCGCCGATGCGCAGCTGATAACCCGCGATCACCAGCAACGGGCCCACCACTTCGCCCAGAAAGACCCCGTAAGCGAGAAATTCCGGCAGCCCGGCGGAGGAAAGCATGCCCTGAATACCGCCCACACCGCCGGTCAGCTTGGCCACGCCGTGAAACAGCATCAGAATGCCCAGGGTCAGGCGCAGGATCAGTTTTCCGGCATCCGCGTTCTGCATGGTTTGCTCCCAGCTCATGATTGGTTCTCCGTCCAGCTTGCGTAATGATTGTTCCCGGTTCCGTGTGCGTACGCACCACCGGACTCTATCAGAATCAGGTGGCCGGGTCTGTAAAGCGGTATTCCCTTACTCCCACTCGATGGTGGCCGGCGGCTTGGACGAAATGTCGTAGGTGACCCGGCTGATCCCCGGGATCTCGTTGATGATGCGGCTGGACACCTTTTCCAGCAACTCCCAGGGCAGGCGTGCCGAACGCGCGGTCATGAAATCCACGGTTTCGACGGCGCGCAGCGCCACCACATATTCATAGCGCCGCGCGTCGCCCACCACGCCCACGGACTTCACCGGCTGAAAGACGGCAAAGGCCTGGGACGTGCTGTGGTAGTAATCGGCCGCGTGCAGCTCCTGGATGAAGATATGGTCGGCCAGGCGCAGCAGATCGGCGTATTCCTTCTTGACCTCGCCGAGGATGCGCACGCCCAGACCGGGCCCCGGGAAGGGATGGCGATAGACCATGTCATAGGGCAGCCCCAGCTCCAGCCCGATCTTGCGCACCTCGTCCTTGAACAGCTCGCGCAGCGGCTCCACCAGCTTCAGTTTCATGTTCTCGGGCAATCCACCCACATTATGATGGGACTTGATCAGGTGCGCGCCGCCGGTCTTCGAGGCGGCGGATTCGATTACATCGGGATAGATAGTGCCCTGGGCCAGCCAGTTGGCATTGGTCAGCCTTGAGGCTTCTTCGTCGAAGATCTCGATAAAGGTATTGCCGATGATCCTGCGCTTTTCCTCCGGATCGGCGACGCCCTTGAGCCGGCTCAGGAAGTTGTTCTCCGCGTCCACGCGGACGACGCGCACGCCCATGTGATCGCCGAACATCTCCATGACCACCTCCGCCTCGCGGTGGCGCAGCAGGCCGTTGTCCACGAAAACACAGGTCAGTTGCCGGCCGATGGCCTGATGAACCAGCGCCGCCGTAACGGATGAATCCACGCCGCCGGACAGGCCCAGTACCACTTCCTCGTCGCCCACCTGTTCGCGGATGCGCTCCACGGCGTCGGCAACAATATTGCCCGGCGTCCACAGCGCCTCGCAGGCACAGATTTCACGCACAAAACGCTCCATGATGCGTCCGCCCTGCAGCGTGTGCGTCACCTCGGGGTGAAACTGCAAACCATAGAAACGGCGCTGGTCGTCGGCAATGGCCGCCACGTGACACGAATCCGTGGAAGCGGTTACCGCGAAACCATCCGGCACCGTCTCCACCCGGTCACCATGGCTCATCCAGACATCGAGAAAGGTCTGATGGTCTTCCTCGTGATCGATAATGCCGTCGAGCAGGCGATTGGACGCTTCCTTCCGCACCCGGGCATAGCCGAATTCATGGCGCTCGCCGGTGACGACGGTGCCGCCGAGCTGACCAGCGAGTGCCTGCATGCCG
>CAZHGU010000235.1:0-3353 GCA_964532105.1 uncultured Alcanivorax sp.
CCCTTGCCCCTTGCTACTTGCTACTTGGCCCTTTCGACTTCGTCGAACGGCCAATCCCGCCGCTGGATGACCGGCTCCGGGTTGAAGCGCGCCTGGACGGCAAAGCCCTCCGCGCCCCGGCTTTCGGCGGCCATGTGCACGTCCTCCGGGTGCAGCCGGGGATGCAGGCGCTGGAGGAACTTCTGCGCCGCCTCGCAGCGCCGGACCCGTTCCTCGGCTTCTTCCAGCTCGATGCCGGGCCCGCCCAGCTGGTCCACCATGTACTCGGCGCAGGCCAGGTCCTCGTCACCGGTGGGGTGGGAGGCCACCAGCACCACCCGCTCGTTTTCGCCCGTGCTCAGGCCGCGTATGGCCTCCACGGTGGCGTCGGCGTTGACCAGACCCGTGACCAGTACCCGGCGGCTGTCCCGGGCGTTGAGGGTGGCGCGTACACCATTGGTGGTGAGCATGATCAGCTCTTCGGGCAGATGCGCCCGGCTGATTTCCCACGGCGAATTGCCGTAGTCGAAACCGGGAATGGGCAGGGCATTGACCTCGCCCACCAGGGGGACGCCGGGCATGCGCTTTTCCAGGGCAAAGCCCTCCTCGGGCGAACCCACCAGCCAGATGCGCCGCACACCGCCGTGGAACGCATACCAGGCCGTGGTGAAGGCGCGGATAACGTCAATGACCACGGTAATGCCGTCCGGATTGTAGGGCGGTTCCCGGCCCTGGGCGATTTCAATGATCAAAACAGCAGACCGATGCCCCAGGTAATGTTGTCGAAGCCTTCTTCTCCGTCATCCAGGTATTCTTCCAGGGAGGCGGTAAAGGTCAGCCGGTCCGCCAGCGTGAGCTGGTTCTTGGGCGTACGCGTATCCTGAAAGAAATCGGCGATGGCGCGGAAGTTGAAGTCCGAGCGCAGCCGCAGCACATCGCCGTGGTTGCCGTAGCCGTACTGAAACTGAATGATCCGGCTGAAGCCCGTGCCGATATAGGCATTGTTGACGCGTTCCTCGTCCACGGTCGGGTCCGGATTGTCCCGGCTGCTCGGCCGCAGCGGGGATTCACCGAACTTCTTGGTGGCCACGCCACCGTTCAACGCCACGCTGGAATAATTCACGTCCCAGCCGAAACCGGTATCCACATCCGCGGACGGGTCCACGCGATAGCCGGACACCACGAACCCTTGCTGTACGTTGATACCTTCGTAGGGGCCGGACTCATCTTTGTATTGCGGCGATTGTCCGAACGCGGCCTGAACCGTGGCCAGGCCAACAATCAGCAGGATCGTTTTCATGGGGTCCCCCGGTTTCTTGTTATCAAACGTATTATGCAGACCAGCGGGGCGATTGTATCTGACTCGAATCAAAAGTCTCCGGGTCAGGGCCTGGGCGGCGTTCGGGCCAGCACCCAGATATCCACACGTGCCGCCCCGGCGTCGCGCAGTACACGGGCGGCCATGCGCGCCGTGCTGCCCGTGGTCATGACGTCGTCCACCAGCGCCACTCGCAGGCCGGTCAGCGAACGCCGGCAATGAAAGGCGCCGGCCAGATTGCGCTCGCGCGCCGCCCGCGACAGCCCCTGCTGGGCGGGCGTAGCCCATTGCCGCACGAGCACGGTGTGCACCGGCAGCGCCAGGGCTCGGCCCAGGCCCGCCGCCAGGCGCTCGGCCTGACTGAAACCTCGTCGCCAGTGCCGACGCCAGTGACAGGGCAGGGGCACCACCAGATCAGGGGAGGGCGGCGGCCGCCGGGCCAGTTCTTCCAGCCAGAGCCGTAACAGCAGCCGTTCCCGATCCAGTCGGCCCTGATGCTTGTACTGGTGAATCAGGTGATCCAGCGGCGGCTCATAGCGCAGCGCCGGCCAGACCGCGTCGAACACCGGCGGCCGCGTCAGGCAGCGCCCACAGGGCTCGGGCCGGTCCGGCGACGGCGGAGGCAGGGGCGTGTCCAGTCCGCAGCGGCACAGGTGTTCGCCGGGCGGCTGGAAGACCGCGCGGCAATAGCCGCACAGCAGTTCCTCCGGCGGCAGCGTGGAGCCACAGAGCGTACAGGGGCCCGGTCGGGCCAGGTGCCCGAGCAGCCAGTTGTAAACCCTTGCAATAGTGCTCTGGTTGACGGTCATGAGCCCGGTATCTATTCTGTTTACAATTACGCCATTCCCGGGGGAGCCCACCATGACAGAGACTCAGGCCCAGCACCGTGCGCCTCAGCCGTCGGATCTTGTAAGACATGACTGGCATCGCGATGAAATCGAGGCTCTTTTCCAGCTGCCGTTCAATGAACTGATCTTCCGTGCCGCTCAGGTTCATCGGCAGTTCTTTGATCCCAATGCGGTGCAGATTTCCACCCTGCTGTCCATCAAGACCGGCGCCTGTCCCGAGGACTGCGCCTATTGTCCCCAGTCCGGGCACTACAACACCGACCTGGAAAAGGAAAAGCTGCTTGAGGTCGAGAAGGTGCTGGAAGAAGCCCGCGCCGCCCGGGATCTGGGCGCATCGCGTTTCTGCATGGGCGCGGCCTGGCGCAGCCCCCGGCAGAAGGATATGCCCTATGTGCTGGACATGGTCCGTCAGGTGAAGGAACTGGGCCTGGAAACCTGCATGACCCTGGGCATGCTCACCCGCGAGGATGCCGACCAGCTGGCCGAGGCCGGGCTGGACTACTACAACCACAATCTGGACACCTCGCCGGAATACTATGGCCAGGTGATCACCACCCGAACCTACAACGACCGGCTGGAAACCCTGGCCAATGTGCGCGATGCCGGCATGAAGGTGTGCTGTGGCGGCATTGTGGGCATGGGCGAAGAGCGCAACGACCGCGCCGGGCTGCTGCAGGAGCTGGCCAACCTGCCGCACCATCCGGAATCCGTGCCCATCAACATGCTCATCAAGATTCCGGGCACGCCCCTGGAGAACGTCGAGGATCTGGATTCCTTCGAGTTCATCCGCACCATTGCCGTGGCGCGCATTCTCATGCCCGCCTCCCATGTGCGCCTGTCCGCCGGCCGCGAAGACATGAACGACGAAACCCAGGCGCTGTGCTTCTTCGCCGGCGCCAACTCCATCTTCTACGGCGAACGGCTGCTCACCACGGACAATCCGGAAGCGCAGCACGACCGGGCCCTGTTCGAACGGCTGGGCATTCATCCGCTGGACCCGCGCATCGAGGCCTCGGACGAGTCCACCGAAGAAGCCCTGCGGGCGGATGTGGCGGCGCAGAGCGCGCCCTGGTACGACGCCCTGCAGACCGGGCAGACCGAGACGGCCCAGCACTGAGCGGGCCCATGAGCCTGCCCTGGGATCTGGAGCCGGCGCTGGCCGAACGGCGCCGGCAGCAGCGCTACCGCCAGCGCCGCACGGTGGACAG
>CAZHGU010000236.1:0-3339 GCA_964532105.1 uncultured Alcanivorax sp.
TGTTGCTGGTGCCCTCGGTGCCGCTGCTGATCTACGGCATTATCGCGCAACAGCTTTCGCAGCAGCTGGATATGCCCTCGGTGCAGATCGTGGATCTGTATCTGGCCGGAATTTTCCCCGCCCTGCTGATGGTGGGGTTGCTGTATGGCTGGTGTGCCTGGACCACGCGTCATGATCCGGTGCCGCGCCAGACCTTCAATTGGGGCGAGCTGCGCGCGGCGCTGTGGGACATGCGCTGGGAACTGCCGCTGCCCTTCGTGGTGCTGGGCGGTATCTTCTCCGGCATTCTGGTGGTCAGTGAGGCGGCGGCGGTTACCGCGCTTTATGTGCTGGTGGCGGAGGTACTGCTCTACCGGGAAATCCGCTGGCGTCAGCTGCCCGGCATCATGCGCGAGTCCATGGTCATGGTGGGCGGTATTCTGCTGATTCTCGCGGTGGCGCTGGCCTTTACCGATTTTCTGGTCTACGCCGGGGTGCCGTCCGATCTGTTCGCGTTCATCAGCACCCATGTGGAAAGCAAGATCACATTTCTGATCCTGTTGAATCTATTGTTGCTGCTGCTGGGCGCCATGCTGGATATTTTCGCCGCCCTGGTCATCATGGTGCCGCTGATCCTGCCGCTGGCGCTGCGCTACGGCGTGGATCCGGTGCATCTGGGCATTATTTTCGTGGCCAACATGCAGATCGGTTATTTCACGCCGCCGGTGGGCATGAATCTGGTTATCGCCAGCTACCGCTTTCGGCGCTCCATCAGCGAACTCTACGCGGCCACCATTCCCTTCATGCTGGTGTTGCTGATTGCGTTACTGCTGATCACCTACTGGCCGAGTCTGAGCCTGGTGCTGGTGCGCTAGCTCGGGTGTTGCACCCAACGCCGAATCCGGGCGTTTGGGTGCAATATTAGAGCTGTTTTTCCATCCGCAAGCGCTCGAGTTCACTACCGCCGCGCCGTACGGTTTCGGTTTCCAGCTCGCGAAAACCGGTGGCGGCGAGAAAGCGCCGGGCGGTATGGCTGGCGTGGGTCTGGATGGTGCGAACACCGGCGATGCGGGCCTCGTCCTCCAGGTACTGGAACAGCAGGGTGGCCATGCCTTCGCCCGCCGAATCGGGATGAACATAGAGCATGTTCAGATAATCCAGCGGCGCCAGTTGCGCAAAGCCCACGGGCCGGCCGAACTCCAGTGCCACCACGGTTACGCCCTGGTCGAGTCCGGTCGCAAAGGTGTCCGCATCCGCTTCCGAGGCCCAGCCATGTAGCTGCTCCGGATCATAATCGCGGTAGGCCAGTCCCCGGATGCTGGCGCGAAAAAGTTCGGGCAGTTGTGCCCGATCGCCCGGCTCCAGGGGTCGGATCTCGAAGGGCAGGGCGGGTCGGTCCGGTTCCGGAGCCCGGGGTTCGTCAGCGGGATCCGGCGCGGGCGCGGCGGCTTGTGCGCGGCGGCGATGCCCGCCGCTGATGGCGTCCAGCAGTTTGCCCAGCATTAGTGCGGATTCCGTGACTGGTTCGCGGGGCTGAGTGCGTCCTCATGCATGGTGTCAATCCCGCTCGAAGGAGCCGCCGCGTCCCCGGCCGGCGGTAAAGGCACCGGCACCCTTCGCCGTCTCGCCGCTTTCGATCACCGCATGGCCCCGGCGGAACTCGTTGGCCAGCGCCGCCTCTTCGTCCTGCGACCACTGCTCCAGTACGCTCAGACGGTCCTGGCGCAGGCAGTATTGCGGAAAGGCGGCGATCTCGGCGGCCAGTGTCTCCGCCCGGGCCCGGGTTTCGCCCGGCGGAGCCGTGCGGTTGACCAGGCCCATCTGCAGCGCCTCGTCGGCGGCTACGGGCCGGCCGGTGAGAATCAGATCCAGAGCGCGGCTCTGGCCGATCAGCCGAGGCAGGCGCACCGTGCCGCCGTCGATCAAGGGTACGCCGAAGCGCCGGCAGAATACACCCAGCACAGCGTCGTCGGCCGCCACGCGTAGATCGGCCCAGCAGGCCAGCTCCAGTCCGCCCGCCACGGCATGGCCCTCGATAGCGGCGATCACGGGTTTGGACAGGCGCATTCGGGACGGCCCCATGGGGCCGTCGCCCGTGGGCTCCAGCCGGTTGGCCCGTTCGGGGGCCTCGGCCAGGGCCTTGAGATCCGCACCCGCGCAGAAGGTGCCGTTCGCGCCCCAGAGTACGGCCACGGCCGCTTCGTCGTCGGCGTCAAAGGCGCGAAAGGCCTCCGCCAGGGCCTCGGCCGTGGGGCCGTCCACGGCGTTGCGTGCTTCCGGGCGATCCAGAATTACGGTGAAGACCGGTCCCCGTCGTTCCGTGGTCACGCTCATTCGGCGCCGCTCCCCGTTTCATCGATTTCCCGGATGGTCTTCTCCAGCTCCTCGATCAGTGCCTTCTGTTTCTTGAGAACCTGTTTGGAGGTGTCCAGCTGCTTTTCCAGCGCCCGCGCGCGCTCGCGCAGCTCCTGCTGTTCGCGCTGGATGCGGTCCGCCTCTTCCTGCTGCTGCAACGCCCGGTCGCTTTCCTGCGCGAAAGCGGCGCAGCCGACCAGGATCAGGGCGGTACTCAGTATGGGTTTCATCACTCACTCCGGCGACCGGCGGACGGGCAGTGTACCTTAGTCCGGGGCGCGGGCTCACTACCATGACGCGGTTCGCGGCAGCGGCTACACTGCCGGGTTGATGGCAAGGAGTTTCGCATGACCGATTGGCTCGACAATCTGCAGGCCTCGCAGTGGTCGCACTGGCTGCCGCTGGCGCTGACCCTGCTGGTAATTGTGCTGATCCACATGGGGTTGCGGCGCTGGTTCGTGCATGAACACCAGACCGGGCATTTCTCACGCTACCGCGAACAGCTGCTCAATATGCTGCTCGTGGTTGTGGCGCTGCTGGCTTTGATTATCGCCAGTCCCATCAATAACGAGTTGCGCGGTCAGCTGCTGAGCCTTTTCGGAATCGTGGTGTCCGCCGCCATTGCCCTGTCGTCCACCACCGTGCTGGGCAATCTGCTGGGCGGGATTATGCTGCGCTCGGCCAGCTCCATGGAGGCGGGGGATTTCCTGCGGGTGAACGGTCAGTTCGGCCGGGTTTCCCAGCGCGGCCTGCTCCATGTGGAAATCCAGACCGAGGATTCCGATCTCACCACACTGCCCAATCTCTATCTGGTCCAGAATCCCTTCACCGTGATTAGCGCCGAGGGCACCGTCATCTCCGCCGAGGTGTCACTGGGCTATGAGCTGAATCAGCACGAGGTGGAAAAGGCGCTGCTGGTGGCCATCGACAAGGCGGGGCTGGAAGACGGCTTTGTCCAGATCCGCGAGCTGGGCGATTATTCGGTCATTTATCGTGCCTCGGGCC
>CAZHGU010000237.1:0-3337 GCA_964532105.1 uncultured Alcanivorax sp.
ATCCATCAACACCAAACAGCGCCCACACGTTTGTCTGCCTGAATTGTGAAAGAGCTGCCGGAACCGCCTCGCGGGCCTGTCCCGGTTAGAGAGCGCACATTCTACTGACGCACCGAGACCTGTCAATCACTTTCTGAGGGGATTCCGGGTGTTGCCGGCTCACTCGAGCAGTACCCGGGCGATCTTCTTCTTGCCCGCCTGGATGACCCGCTGTTCGCCGCGTTCGAGCTTGCGATCGGAGGCGGCCTGGGCGCCGTCGATATAGACCGCGCCATTGCCCAGCATGTCCCGGGCGGCAGAGGCGTTCCTGGCCAGACCGGCCAGGCGCAGCACCGCCGGCAGGGGCAGGCTGTCGCCCTCGGGAATGGTGACCGTGACCTCGGGCAGATCCTCGGGGATCTCGCCAAAGGCGAGCTGGTTGCCCGCCGAGCGCGGCGCCGCCTCGGCGGCGGCCGCGTCATGGAACCGGGTGATCATTTCGGCGGCCAGCACGCGCTTGGCCTGCTGGATATTGTCCACCTGATCAAAGATGGCCCGGCACAGCTCCGGCGAGCGCCCCAGCTCGCCCTCGGCCGAGCCCAGCCGGGCACAGACATCAGCCCAGTCGAATTCCCCCGCCGGGGCCGGCTCGCCCGCGTCCAGCCGGGTCCGCAGCTGCTCGACCTGCTCCAGGGGAATGCCGCTGAGCAGTTCGAAGTAGCGCCACAAGAGCTCATCCGGCACTGAAAGCAGCTTGCGATACATCTCGCCGGGGCTGTCCTCCAGGGCCACATAGTTGCCCTTGGACTTGGACATCTTGTCCACGCCGTCCAGCCCCTCCAGCAGGGGCAGCATGAGGCAGACCTGGGAGGCCTGGCCGTAGTGCTTCTGGATGGTGCGCCCCATGAGCAGGTTGAATTTCTGGTCGGTGCCGCCCACTTCCACGTCCGCTTCCATGGCCACGGAGTCATAGCCCTGAACCAGCGGGTAGAGAAACTCGTGGATGGCGATGGACTGGTTGTTCTCGTAACGGTTGCCGAAATCCTCGCGCTCGAGCATGCGCGCCACGGTCTGCTGGGCCGCCAGGCGGATCATGTCCGCCGCGCTCATCTCGTTCATCCAGTCCGAGTTGAACATCACCTCGGTCTTGGCCGGATCCAGCACCTTGAAAACCTGGTCCTGGTAGGTACGGGCGTTGGCGGCCACTTCCTCGCGGGTCAGCGGCGGCCGGGTCTCGTTCTTGCCCGTCGGGTCGCCGATCATGCCCGTGAAATCACCGATCAGGAAAAGGACGGTATGGCCCAGGTCCTGGAACTGGCGCAATTTGTTCAAAAGCACCGTATGCCCCAGATGCAGGTCCGGCGCGGTGGGGTCGAAGCCGGCCTTGATCCGCAGGGGACGCTCCTGGCGGAGCTTTTCGACCAGATCCTCCTCGAGAATGATCTCATCCGCTCCGCGACGGACGACCGCCAGCACATCCTCCAACCCGGACATCTTACCCCCGTCACAAAAATGAGACCGCCGATCAAGGAGCGGCATTGTAGCACTTGATACCGGGTAGAAAAGGCGGGTATTTTACTGAGACTACTGTCGTAAAAGTCGGTCAATCAGGATCTTGGCCCTATTATTTCACAAGCGACCTGAAAACATGCCCGAAAAAGCCTCTCAAATCGCTCGATTGCTGCGCCGTTTCCCGCGCGGACATCTGGCCGTAAGCCTGGTCCTGGCGGCCGCCACGGGCCTGTTCATGGCGTTGCCCCAGTCCGGCTCCTCGCTGACGGATGCGTCCGGCCCGCGGCCGCTGGCATTGCCCGGACCGTCCGAGCCGGAGGCGAACGAGGCGGACAAGACCACGGCCCGGACCCGGGAACCCGAGCGGGACTGGACCGAACTGGAGGTGGAATCGGGCGATACCCTGGTCCGGCTGCTTAACGATCAGGGCGTGTCCACCCAGGCGGTGCACGAGCTGATCTCGTCGCGGGAGCCGCTGAGCCGTCTGGCCGATCTGCGGCCCGGCGAGCGTCTGCGCGTTGATGTGGCCGACGGCGGCCGGCTGGAGGCACTGCAATACCAGCCCAATGAGCTCGAGACCCTGAGCGCGGAACGCGGCCCCGAGGGCTGGCAGGTGGACAAGCACAAGCGCACCTATGAACATGAACTGCAGTACGCCGAGGCGACCATCAAGGCCTCGCTCTTCCGGGCAGGCCAGCGCGCGGGCATGACTGATCAGCTCACCATGCAGCTGGCCAATATCTTCGGGTGGGACATTGATTTCATCCTGGATATCCGTCACGGCGACCGTTTCCGCGTGCTCTACGAGGAGTTGTATCTGGACGGCGAAAAGGTGCGTAATGGCGACATCCTGATGGCCGAGTTCTACAACGGCGACCGCCATTTCCAGGCCTTCCGCCATGAAATGGAAGACGGCCGGGTGGATTATCTGGATGCCAGCGGCCAGTCGGTGCGCAAGGAATTCATTCGCACGCCGGTGGAGTTCAGCCGGATCAGCTCGGGGTTCAGCAAGGGCCGCAAGCACCCCGTGCTCAACCGGACACGGGCTCACAAGGGTGTGGATTACGCCGCGCCCACGGGGACTCCGGTCAAGGCCTCGGGCGACGGCAAGGTAACCTTTGCCGGACGCAAGGGCGGCTACGGCAATGTGCTCATCATCAAGCACGGGCAGAAATACTCCACCCTCTATGCCCACCTGAACCGTTTCGCGCGCGGCATCCGCGTGGGCAAGCGCGTCCAGCAAAAGGACACCATTGCCTATGTGGGCGCCAGCGGCCTGGCCACGGGCCCGCACCTGCATTACGAATTCCGGGTGGACGGTGTACACCGCAACCCGCTGCGCGTGGATCTGCCCGAGGCCGGCCATGTGCCCGAATCCGAACGCCGGGATTTTCTGGTCGAGGCCAATCAGCTGAAGAACCAGATGGCGCTGCGTGCCGAGGCCTTCCAGGTTGCCCGAAACAGCAATCGCTGAAGACGGCCTCTATATCGGCCTGATGTCCGGCACCAGCCTGGACGCGCTGGACGCCGCCCTGGTGGAGATCGCGGGCAGCGAACTCCGGCTGCAAGCCACCCATTCCCATCCGCTCTCCGAGGCTCTCCGGGACCGTATCCACGAGCTGTGTTCCTCCGGCGCCGACGAAATTGACCGCGCCGGCCCGGTACACCGGCAGTTGGGCGAAGCCTTCGCGGAGGCCAGCCTGGCTCTGGTGGCATCTAGCGGCGTCCGTGCCTCGGATATCCGCGCCATTGGCTGCCATGGCCAGACCGTGCGGCACCGCCCGGGTCCGGACGGCTTTTCCCTGCAGCTGGGCAGCGCGGATGTGCTCGCCGCGCGCACCGGCAT
>CAZHGU010000238.1:0-3333 GCA_964532105.1 uncultured Alcanivorax sp.
GAATATCTGGACAAGCAGGACAGTGACCTGAACGACGCGCTCCAGACTCTGGAAAACGCCATCCGCAAGATCGACAAGGAAACCCGGACCCGCTTCAAGGAATACTTCGAGCGGATCAACAAGGGCTTCCAGGAGCTTTTCCCCAAGGTCTTCGGCGGCGGGCACGCCTATCTGGAACTCACCGGCGAGGACCTGCTGGATACGGGCGTAACCATCATGGCGCGGCCGCCGGGCAAGCGGAACAGCACCATCCACCTGCTCTCGGGCGGCGAGAAGGCGCTGACGGCGCTGTCGCTGGTGTTCGCCATCTTCCAGCTCAATCCGGCGCCGTTCTGCATGCTGGACGAGGTGGACGCGCCCCTGGACGACGCCAATGTGACCCGGTTCTGCAACCTGGTCCGGGAGCTGTCCAACCGGGTGCAGTTCATCTACATCACTCACAACAAGATCACCGTCGAGATGGCGCACAGCCTGATGGGGGTCACCATGCAGGAGCCGGGCGTATCCCGGCTGGTGGCGGTGGATGTGGACGAGGCCACGGAAATGGCGGCGATCTAGATCACGTCTGCGATGACGGATTGGGAACCTCGGCAGGCCGGGCCTGTCCGTTTAGACTGGAACCCGGATGCACCGGCTCCGCGACAGGGAATCACGAGGCACGGCGGTTATGGGACTGAACCTGGAAACACTGATCGGTATTCTGATCATTCTGATCCTGCTGATCGTCGCCGACGGTGTGCGACGCATGGTGCGCGATTATCGCAGCCGGTTGCGGATCAGGGTGGATCCGCGTTTCAGCGATGCGCCCGAAACGGACGACGACACCAACCCGGAACTGCCCGGCGGCAGTGCCCGGGTGGTACGGCCCGCGTCCGGGCAACCGGAGGACGGCGGGGGCGACGACGAGCAAGCGCCGCCGCTGGTCATGGAGTCCGAGGAGCAAGCCCCGGCTTCATCGGCCGACGCCGAGCAGCAGGCGCTGTTTCCGGAAGCCCGGGAACCGGAGCCCGAGCCTGAATCCCCGGCGGATACCGGCGAGATCCTGGAAGTCATCGTGGTCCACGTCATGGCGCCGAAGCCGCACAGGTTCGACGGGCAGGCTCTGTTGCGCCAGTTGCTGGAACAAGGCATGCGCTTCGGTGAAATGAGCATCTTCCACCGGCATGAGCAGCAAAACGGACGGGAAGAGTTGCAGTTCAGCATGGCCAATGCCCTGGAACCGGGCATTTTCGATATCGATACCATGGAAGAGCAGCAATTCAGCGCCCTGTCCTTCTTCCTGAAACTGCCCGGACCCAGCCGCCCCCGGGAAGCACTGGACCGCATGCTGGCCTCGGCGCGCAAGATTGCCCAGTCGCTGGATGGTGAGATGCGCGACGAGCAACACAGCGTGCTCACACCGCAGACCGTGGAACACCTGCACGAGCGGGTTCAGGAGTTCGAGCGCCGCCAGCGCGTACGTCATGACCAGTGACCCCGACCAGCGCATCCGTGAACTGACCGAACAGCTCAACGACTGGAGCTACCGGTACTATATTCTCGACGAACCGGCCGTGCCGGACGCCGAATACGACCGCGCCTTCCGCGAGCTGCAGGAACTGGAAGCACAGTACCCGGACAAGGCCCGGGCCGACTCCCCCACCCGCCGCGTGGGCGAGGCGCCGCTGACCGAATTCGACAGCGTGCGCCATGAAGTGCCCATGCTTTCGCTGGGCAATGCGCAGGAAGACGACGAGGTGATCGCCTTTGATCGTCGCGTGCGGGAAGCACTCGATGTGGACCGGGTCGATTATGTCGCCGAGCCCAAGTTCGATGGCAGCGCTGTCAGCCTGCTCTACCGCGACGGCCGGCTGGAGCGTGCGGCCACGCGTGGTGACGGCCAGACCGGCGAGGACATTACCGTCAATGCCCGCACCATCCGCAATATCCCCCTGGTACTGGACGATGACGACCCGCCGTCGGTACTGGAAGTCCGGGGCGAGGTGGTCATGCCCCATCGCGGCTTCGCCGGACTCAATGAGCGCCGCCGCCAGCGCGGCGAGATACCCTTTGCCAATCCGCGCAATGCCGCCGCCGGCAGCCTGCGCCAGCTGGATTCGCGCATTACCGCCGAGCGGCCCCTGCAGTTCATGGGCTACAGCATTGCGCGGCTGGAAGGGCAGGGCTGGCCGGATACCCATGGCGCCACCCTGGATCTGCTCGCTGGCTGGAATTTCGCCATCAGCTCCGAGCGCGCGCACTGCACCGGGGTGGACGAGTTGCTGAAGGTTTATCGGGATATTCTCGAACGCCGCGACCAACTGGACTATGACATTGACGGCGTGGTCTACAAGGTGGACCGGCTCGACTGGCAGCAGCAGCTGGGTTTTCGTTCGCGCGAACCGCGCTGGGCGCTGGCGCACAAGTTTCCCGCCCGTGAAGAGCTGACCGTGCTCCGGGACGTGGAATTCCAGGTGGGCCGCACGGGCGCGATCACCCCGGTGGCGCGGCTGGACCCGGTGGAAGTGGCCGGCGTCACCGTAAGCAATGCCACCCTGCACAACATGGACGAGATCGAGCGCCTGGATGTGCGTATCGGCGATACGGTCACCCTGTATCGCGCCGGTGATGTCATTCCCAAGGTGGTGGGCGTCGTGACCGAACGCCGGCCGAGCGATGCCCGCGCCATTACCATGCCCTCCCAATGCCCGGCCTGTGGCAGCGAGATCTTCCGCCCCGAGGGAGAAGTGATCGCGCGCTGCACCGGCGGTCTGGTCTGTCCGGCGCAGCAGAAAGAGGCGATCAAACACTTCGCCTCCCGCCGCGCGATGGATATCGATGGACTGGGCGACAAGATCGTCGAGGCGCTGGTAGAAAACGGCCTGGTGCGCCATGTCGCTGATCTCTATCACCTGACCGTGGAACAGCTCGCGCAGCTGGACCGGATGGCAGAGAAGTCGGCCACCAATCTGATCAACGCCTTGGAGACGAGCAAGGACACCACCCTGGCACGGTTCCTGTACGCATTAGGGATTTTGCAGATTGGTGAGGAGACTGCGCGTGGATTGGCAACTGCATTCGGTGAGTTTCAGTATGTGCGGCAGGCAAATTCGCTTATATTGATGGCGGTTCCCGAGGTAGGTGCGGAGTCTGCTCAGGCGATTGCGGCTTTTTTCAAAGATCGGCATAACACTGAAGTGATTGATCAACTTCTGGACGTGGGAATCACTCCCACTGGTCCCGGTCACCCGGATGCCAGGTTTCTGGAACATCTCGGGCTATCCAACTTTCTGCATTACAGTAAGCAGCTGAACAAGAAACGTTGGCCCGAGGTTGGAGATAAGTCCCTTCAAA
>CAZHGU010000239.1:0-3320 GCA_964532105.1 uncultured Alcanivorax sp.
CGGGAAACGAGATTCGAACTCGCGACCCCAACCTTGGCAAGGTTGTGCTCTACCAGCTGAGCTATTCCCGCTAGGCTCTTGCCCGGACCACGGCCCGAGCGCTTGCAAATTCTACCGGCTGGACCATTGGTGTCAACCGGCGCGAAGCGCCCGCCCTATTCTTCCGTATCCGACCACAACCCGGACCATGCAGCCCGCAGGTAGGCGAACATGGACCACAGGGTCAACGCCGTCGCCAGGTACAGCAGCGCATAGGACATGGCGATAAAGGGGGTAAACATCAGCTCGCCGTCGATGATCTCCGTTTTCCGGGCCAGCAAACCCGTAATGGCGGCGATCTGGGCCACGGTCTTGATCTTGCCCACCTGACTGACCGCCACCCGGGCGCGCTGGCCCAGTTCTGCCATCCATTCGCGCAGCGCGGATACAGTGATCTCGCGCGAGACAATGACAATGGCCGGCACCACCAGCCAGGCCGTGGCATGCACCTGCACCAGCATCACCAGTGCCGCCGCCACCATGAGCTTGTCCACCACCGGATCCAGAAAGGCGCCGAAGCGCGAAGTCTGCCCCAGGCGGCGGGCGAGATAGCCGTCCAGCATGTCCGTGAGCCCGGCTGCCAGAAACACTCCGGCGGCACAGGCGTCACTCCAGCCGAACGGCAGGTAGAACACCACTACCATGGCCGGAATCGCCGCCAGCCGCGCCAGGGTGATCAGATTGGGCACATTCATTCGGGAGCGCCGTTCCGGCATGAGCATTCTCGCGCAGCGGACTCGAAAGGCGGCATTATATCGGTAAAAGGCCCCACCGGACATGATCCGGCGCCCGTTGATTGTTCAATCATGCAACCAGGCGTAGAGGGTTTCCGCCAGATTCCGGCTGATACCGGGCACATCCGCCAGCGCCTCCACCGAGGCGTTGCGCAGCTGGGCCAGTCCGCCGAAATGACGTAGCAGCGCCCGGCGCCGCTCCGCGCCGATGCCGGGAACATCCTCCAGGGTGGAGGCCCGGCTGGCCTTGCCCCGCTTCTGCCGGTGGCCGGTAATGGCGAACCGGTGGGCTTCGTCGCGGATCTGCTGGAGCAGGTGCAGGCCGGGATCATCACTGGCGGGCGCGAGTTCACGGCCCGAGGCCCGGTGCAGCACTTCCAGGCCGGGTTTGCGCGAAGGCCCCTTGCTGATCCCCAGCAGGAAGATGTGGTCGGCCAAATCCAGTTCCTCCAGCACCGAGCGAATGCGCGAAATCTGGCCCTTGCCCCCGTCGATCAGCAGCAGGTCCGGCAACCGGCCGCTCTCGCGCACGATGCGCTGATACCGGCGCCGGACCGCCTCCGCCAGGGCCGCATAGTCATCGCCTTCCGCCGCGGGCGTCACATTGAACCGGCGGTATTCATTCTTCGCCGGACCATCGCCCTGAAAGACGACACAGGAGGCCACGGGTTTCTCGCCGCGCGTATGGCTGATATCGAAACACTCGATCCGGCCAACCGGGTCGTCCTCGCATTCCAGCAGGCGATTCAGCGCGGCAAAGCGCTTCTCCAGGCTCTCGCGCGCGGCCAGTTGTTGGTTGAGCGATTCCTCCACATTGCGCTCGGCCAGTTCCTGCCAGCGCCGGCGCTGGCCCCGCACCCGGGCGGTGAAACGCACCTGACGGCCCTGGTGTTCGGCCACCGCCTGGCGTAACGCCTCCAGCCCGGACAGCTCCCGGTCCACGATCACCTCGGGCGGCGCCGAAACCGGGTTGTCGCCCAGATAGTACTGCGGCAGAAAGGCCTCCAGCACCGCCTCCTCGGTGATCTCCCCCTCGCCGCCAGGCACATGGGCCCGGTTGCCCAGCACACGCCCGGCGCGCACGAACAGCACCTCGACCACTGCCACGCCGTGGCGCGCGCGGCAGGCCACCACATCCACATCACCGGCGTCGGTATCCACATACTGTTTCTGCTGGACCGCGCGGATCGAGGCAATCTGATCGCGCAGCTGCGCCGCCGTTTCGTACTCCCGGGCCTCGGCCGCCGCTTCCATGCGCTGTTCCAGCTCCCGGGTGAGCTCCTGATCCCGGCCCTCGAGAAAGGCCACGGCCATGTCCACCTGACGGCGATAATCCTCGGCCGAGACCCGGCCTACACAGGGGGCCGTGCAACGACCGATCTGGTGCTGCAGACAGGGCCGGTCCCGGTTGAGAAAGTAGCTGTCGCTGCAGTTGCGCAACTGAAAGACCTTCTCGATCAGGTTCAGCGTCTCGCGCACGGCGCCGCTGTTGGGATAGGGGCCGAAATAGCGCGCCCCGCCCCGCCGGCTGCCCCGGTGGAAGGCGATACGCGGCCAGTCCTGATCCACGGTCAGCTTGATAAAGGGGTAGGACTTGTCGTCGCGCAGCAGGATGTTGTACGGCGGACGCAGCTTCTTGATCTGCGCCTGCTCCAGCAGCAACGCTTCCGCCTCACTGCCCGTGACGGTGGTATCCACGCCCTGAACCCGGGCCACCAGCGCCCGGGTCTTGGCGCTGTCCACCCGGCTCTGGAAATAGGAACTCAGCCGCGCGCGCAGATTCCGGGCCTTGCCTACATAGAGCACCTGCCCGTCCGCATCCAGCATGCGGTACACCCCCGGATGGGTACTGCATTCACGCAGAAAAGCATGCGCGTCAAAACTTTCACTCAAATACCACCTCCGGGGATCAACCCCCGCACTGGATCGCAAGCAATCCCCGCGACAACTCCACCAATTGAATCCCGTTCATCCGGTGACCGGCGGCATCTGATAGCGGACTACTTGTGGAATATGCCACCGGTTTCATAGGATTTCTCTGCTTGCCTGAATTATAACCATAAGGGGGATCTGCATGAGACCATATCTGATACTGGCATCCGGCCTGCTGACCGGACTCCTCGCGCCCGCGGCGCTCGCCCAGCAAGAGGGAGAAGAAAACGCCGATCTGCGCGAACGCCTGGAAACCCAGGAGGAGCGCCTGCGGGAACTGGAAAGCCGCCAGGACGAGGACCAGGCGCTGGAGCAGCGTCTGGAAGAACAGCAGGAGCGCATCGACAAACTGGAGCGCAGCCGTTTCGATACGTCCGGCTCCAGTGGCCGGGGGCCGGAAGTTGATATCAGCGGCTTTATCAACGCGGGCTTTCAGTCCACCAATCTGGGCCCCAATGATCCCGTATACCGGGAAGGCAGCGGCGCCACCGATGAAGAGGTCCGTGCGACCAACTTCACCTCGGCCGGCGTACAGGTAGACGGCAGTATTACAAAGGATCTGTCGGGCACGGTTCAGTTCCTGGCCGAAGGTAGAGAAGACTTCGATACCCGCAT
>CAZHGU010000240.1:0-3317 GCA_964532105.1 uncultured Alcanivorax sp.
CTTCCTGTATTTCGCCTACCCGGCGCAGATTTCCGGCGATGCGGTCTGGACGGCGGTGGACAACTTCAGCGGCGCCACGCCCCTGGCGCTGGCGGCGGCGGGCTCCATGGATTTCGGCGCGGGGCTCGCGCAGAACGCGCTGGTCAATGCCTCCAACGCGGCGACTGAAAGCCTGACCTGGATGGATACCTTCCTGGGCAATATCCAGGGCTCCATCGGCGAGACCTCGATCGTGGCCATCGCGCTGGGCGCGGCCGTGTTGCTGGTTACCCGGATCGCGTCCTGGCGCATTGTCGCCGGCGTCATGCTGGGCATGGTGGGCATGACACTGATCTTCAACTGGGCCGGTTCGGACACCAACCCCATGTTCGCCATGCCCTGGTACTGGCACCTGACGGTGGGCGGTTTTGCTTTCGGTATGGTGTTCATGGCCACGGATCCGGTATCGGCGTCCATGACCCATGCGGGCAAGTGGATATTCGGGGCATTGATCGGTGTGATGACGGTGTTGATCCGGGTCGTGAATCCGGCGTTTCCCGAGGGGGTCATGCTGGCGATTCTCTTCGGCAACCTGACCGCGCCGCTGATTGATCATTTTGTCATGCAGGCGAACATTCGCCGGCGTGCGCGCAGAACGGGAGGACTGGTCTGATGGCGGAAAACAAGGAAACAGTCACCCGTACCCTGACCGTGGCGCTGTCCGTGTGTCTGGTGTGCGCCGTGGTGGTCTCGTCGGCGGCCGTGCTGCTGCGTCCGGTGCAGAACAAGAATGAAACCCTCAACCGCCAGACCAATATCCTGCAGGCGGCGGGTCTTTACGAGCCCGGCATGTCCGGCGACGATGTCCGCGCGAGGTTCGACAATATCGAGCGCCGTTTCGTCGAACTGGAAACCGGCGAGTATGTGGACATGCCCGATTCCTATGACTATATCTCGGCCAAACAGAACCCCGAGATGAGCAAGGATCTGCCCGGCAAGGAGGATCCGGCGGGGATCCGGCGCAAGCCGGAGGCCGCCCAGGTCTATCTGGCCAGGGATGAGCAGGGCGAGCTGGACAAGATTATCCTGCCGGTGCACGGCTACGGACTCTGGTCCACGCTCTACGGCTTTCTGGCGCTGGAAAGTGACGCCAACACCGTGGCCGGCCTGGGATTCTATGAACACGGTGAAACCCCCGGACTGGGCGGCAAGGTGGACAGCAAGGCCTGGAAGAGCCAGTGGCCGGGCAAGAAGATCTATGACCAGGATGGCGATGTGGCCATTCAGGTACTCAAGGGCGACGTGCCGGACAATGCCCCTGATCGCGAGCACAAGGTGGACGGCCTGTCGGGCGCGACCCTGACCACCCGGGGCGTGGACAATCTGGTGCGCTACTGGGTGAGCGACGAAGGTTATCGACCCTATCTGAACCGTTTGCGCGGTGAGAGTGCCCGCGCGGCGGCGAACTGAGGAGGCGGCTTATGGCGGAAAAGACACGCGACATCCTGCTGCGGCCCATTTTCGACAACAACCCCATTGCCCTGCAGATTCTCGGGATCTGCTCGGCGCTGGCGGTGACCTCGCAAATGAGCACCACCCTGACCATGTGCATTGCGCTGACCGCGGTGGTGGCGCTGTCGAATTTCTTCGTCAGCCTGATCCGCAATCAGATCCCGTCGAGCATCCGGATCATTGTGCAGATGACCATCATTGCCTCGCTGGTGATCGTGGTGGACCAGGTGCTCAAGGCCTTCGCCTACGAGATCAGCAAGATGCTGTCCGTGTTCGTGGGCCTGATCATTACCAACTGCATCGTCATGGGCCGCGCGGAGGCCTTCGCCATGAAGAATCCGCCGTTGCCTTCGTTGATGGATGGCATCGGCAATGGCCTGGGCTACAGCGTGATCCTGCTGGGCGTGGGCTTTTTCCGTGAATTGCTGGGGTCGGGCAGCCTCTTTGGTTACCAGATCTTCAGTCTGGCCGGCGAGGGCGGCTGGTATTACACCAATGGTCTGATGCTGTTGCCGCCCAGCGCGTTCTTCCTGATCGGGTTCTTCATCTGGGCGATCCGCGCCTGGAAACCGGAACAGGTGGAGGAGAACCAGTTCAGGATGAAGCCCCATTCACGCGTCAGCGACGCATTCTGACAAGGAGATTCAAGCATGCTGGAACATTATCTGAGTCTCTTTGTAAAAGCGGTGTTCGTGGAGAACATCGCCCTGGCGTTCTTTCTGGGCATGTGCACCTTCCTGGCCGTGTCCAAGAAGATTTCCACGGCCCTGGGACTGGGCCTGGCGGTGATTGTGGTGCTGGGTATCACGGTGCCGCTGAACAACCTGATTCTGACCTATCTGCTGGACGAAAACGCGCTGGCCTGGACCGGCATCGAGGCGCTGGCGCAACTGGATCTGCGGTTTCTGGGGCTGTTGAGCTATATCGGCGTGATCGCGGCCAGTGTCCAGATCCTGGAAATGACGCTGGACAAGTTCGTGCCGGCACTCTACAACGCGCTGGGCGTGTTCCTGCCGTTGATCACGGTGAATTGCGCCATTCTCGGTGGTGTGCTGTTCATGGCCGAGCGCAACTACAATTTCGGCGAATCCGTGGTTTTCGGCTTTGGCGCGGGCACGGGCTGGGCCCTGGCCATTGCGCTGCTGGCCGGTATCCGGGAAAAACTCAAGTACTCCGATGTGCCCGAAGGTCTGCAGGGACTGGGCATTACCTTTATTACCGTGGGCTTGATGTCACTGGGTTTCATGTCGTTCGCCGGCGTACAGCTTTGAGAGTAGCCTGATGTTCGAGATTCTTTTCAGCGTAGCCATGTTCGTCACCATTGTGCTGGCTCTGGTGGTGATCATTCTGATTGCGCGTTCCCGGCTGGTGACCTCCGGTAACGTCAATATCGAGATCAACGACGATCCGGAAAGCACCATCGAGGCGCCTGCGGGCAGCAAGCTGCTGGGAACGCTCGCGTCGCAGGGCATCTTTCTGTCGTCCGCCTGTGGTGGCGGTGGCACCTGTGCGCAGTGCAAGTGCAAGATTACCGAGGGCGGCGGCAGCATCCTGCCCACCGAGGAGCAGCATTTCACCAAGAAGGAAGTCCGGGAAGGCTATCGCCTGTCCTGTCAGGTGACGGTCAAGGACGACATGAAGGTTGAAGTGCCCGAGGAGGTCTTCGGCGTCAAGAAGTGGGATTGCGAGGTGATCTCCAACCCCAATGTGGCGACCTTCATCAAGGAGCTCAAGCTCCGGCTGCCCGAGGGCGAGGAAGTGGATTTCCGTGCCGGAGGTTATGTGCAGATGGAAGCACCGCCGCATCATGTGTATTTCAGGGATTT
>CAZHGU010000241.1:0-3314 GCA_964532105.1 uncultured Alcanivorax sp.
CAACGTTCCCCTGAAAAGCCGCTCCCAGCGGCTTTTTTATTTTCTGCTTGCCTGAAAGCAAAGGTCGGGGATGAAAGCCTGGTGTGATGAAGTGGAACGCGCGCTGGTGCGCCTGGAGCTGGAATCCTGGCGCGAGCCGTTGATGGCGCGCATGCGCGAGCGCCTGATTCATCATCCCCACGGTGATCTGGCGCGCTGGCAACAGGCGCTGTCCTGTCTGCCACAGGGTCCGGCGGGCCTGGACTGCGCCCGGGATACGGTCACCATCGGTGCCGGAACCGAGTTGACCGAACAGCAGGAAGCCGGGCTGCGGGAAGGCCTCCGCGGGCTGATGCCCTGGCGCAAGGGCCCCTTCCGGTTTTTCAGCGAGTTCATTGATACCGAGTGGCGCTCGGACTGGAAATGGCAGCGTATTCAGCCCCATCTGAGCTCGCTCGCCGGCCGCCGGGTACTGGATGTGGGCTGCGGCAACGGCTACCACCTCTGGCGCGCGCTGGGCGAGGGAGCCGAGGCGGTGCTGGGACTCGACCCGTCGTCGCTGTTTCTGATGCAGTTCCTGGCGGTGAGGCGTTATGCGCCCGAGGCGCCGGCCTGGCTGGCTTCGGCGCGGCTGGAGGAACTCGCGGGCACACCCGCGGATTTCGATACTGCGCTGTCGCTGGGCGTGCTCTATCACCAGCGTTCGCCGCTGGATCATATTCAGCAGCTCAAGACCGCCGTGCGGCCGGGCGGGGAGCTGGTGATCGAAACCCTGGTCGTGGACGGCGACGAGCAGACCGTACTCATGCCCCGGGATCGGTATGCCGCCATGCGCAATGTGTTTTTCCTGCCCAGCATAGCGCAGCTGGAGATCTGGCTGCAGCGCTGTGGCCTGACCGATATCCGGTGTGTGGATTCCACGCCCACGACCACCGAGGAACAAAGACCCACGGACTGGATGACCTTCCATTCACTGCCGCAGTTTCTCGATCCGGAGGATCCGACTCGCACCCGTGAAGGCTATCCGGTCCCCGTGCGGGCCACGCTGATCGCGCGGCGGCCCGGATGACCCGGAAGCCGGTTTAAGCGACAATGGATGCAAAGCACGAACGGAGAACGTCTTGAACTGGCTATTGATTGTCGCCACAGCCCTGCTGAGCAGCCTGCTGACCTGTGTGCTCGCCTTTGCGTGGTTTCAACTGCGTATCCGGCCCAGCCTGATGGACCAGCTTGACGAGGAGTTCCGCTACCGCCTGGATGAAGCCTCGGAAGTCATCGGCGAGCGCGTGGAGGAGGCCGTGCGCGCGGGCCTGGTGGAAGGCGTCACCGCGCTGGGCAGCCGCGAGGTGCTGGAAGGCACGACCCGGAATCTGGCGCGCTCCAGCGCGGAAATCGTGGAAGAGCGGGTTAATCGCATGTTTGGCCGTTCCCGCGGGACCCGCCGGCGCGACCGCGAGTAGCTGAGTACGCAACGGGTTTTCCAACAGCCTGCCAGGCTGCGTCAGCCGTAGCGGTGACCGAAGAAAATGCGCGAAAGAATCAGGGTCAGGCCCAGGCTGCCCAGCAATAGCGCCTGCACGGCCTGATCCCCGGCTACTGTCAGCGGGGCCAGGTGGCCGGTGGCGGTGGCCAGCGCGCCCATGAGCAGCGCCAGGCCCGCGAAAAGACAGAACAGATCCAGCCGGCGCTCGCGGCCCAGGCTCACCTTGAGCGCGCGGATTTCGGCGAGAATATCTTCCTGCAGCAGGCGCTGCCGGGCGAGCTCCCGGTTGAGTTCCTGCATCTGGGCGGGCAGGCCGTGCAGCTGGCTCAACCAGGCCGGATCCTGGCGCCGTAGCAGGTTCAGCAACTGATCCAGCTGAACATGATTCTCCAGCCACTGCCGGATGCCCTCCCAGAGACTGAAGGCCTCCATGGCCTCCTGGAGCTGGAGTACCAGTTCATCCGGGCCCAGTATCCGGATGTTCTCGCGCGCGGCTTCGCTGCCGGGTGTGACGAGCCATTGCAGTAGCGCGCCCAGGGGCGCGCGGACACGCACATCCACATGGCCCTCGAAGTCCTGCATGACCTCGACGCCGTCCTCGTAGACCAGGATATAGAGCACGGCCATGGGCTTTTCCATACGCACCCGCACCACGGTGCCGTGCAGCGGCGCCAGGTGCTCGCGCGCCCCGGGCGAGAAGGCCAGGGTCTGGTTGAGCAGCGTTTCCAGCGTGCCCAGTACCAGGAATTGTGTCGCCGAAGGCTGTTCGTCCATGGGTCCGGATGATCCCGCCAAAAATATTCATTCTACATTGAAGCCGGCGGTCAGTCCCGGGAAACAGTACAAATTTCCGGCAACGGCTTACTTTTGGCTCGCCGGAGCATATACAATGTGTAGAACCTCCATGATAGAGGGACCGCCCGGTGGGGGAGGTTCCCCGGGGGTTCCGCCATTCCATTCAGGGCCGGGGGAAGGACACTGGTGCCTCCTCCCGTTGGGGAGTCTTTGTTCGCATGCTGGAAGCCTGGCTATCTGATCCGGACTTTTTCAAGTACCTCGCCCTTCCCTTCATTGCCGGCGCTGTGGGTTGGACCACCAACTGGATGGCGGTCCAGATGACCTTTTATCCGCTGGAGTTTATCGGCATCCGGCCTTATCTGGGCTGGCAGGGCATTATTCCCGCCAAGGTCACCAAGATGGCGGATATCGTCGTGGACAAGACCCTGCAGAAGCTGGGCAGTCTGGACGAGTTCTTCCGCGAAATGGAGCCGGAGAAGATCGCCGCCCACCTGACCCGTTCCACCCAGGCGCGCATCGAGGAATATACCGACGAGATCATGAGCGAGCGCAACGGCGTGCTCTGGGACAACCTGCCGCTGGTGGTGAAGCAGCGGGTCTACAACCGGGCGCGACGGATGGTGCCCGAGCTGATCGACAATCTGGTGGACGATATCAGCACCAATATCGAGGATCTGGTGGATCTCAAGCACATGATCACCACCCAGATGGAGTCGGACAAGGAACTGCTGGTGCGGGTGTTCAAGGAAGTGGGCGATCCCGAGTTCAAGTTCGTGATCAACTCCGGTTTCTATTTCGGCTTTCTCTTCGGCATGATCCAGATTCCGGTCTTTATCATGGTGCCCATGAACTGGGTGCTGCCGTTCTTCGGCTTTCTGGTGGGCATTGCCACCAACTGGATGGCGCTGAATGTGATCTTCCGGCCGCTGAACCCGGTCAAGGTGGGTCCCTTCCGCTTGCAGGGACTGTTTCTCAAGCGCCAGAAGGATGTGGCCGAGAGCTTTGCCCGGCTGACGACCAAGGAAGTGGTGACTTTGCACAACATCATGTACCA
>CAZHGU010000242.1:0-3309 GCA_964532105.1 uncultured Alcanivorax sp.
GGGTGAACCGTATCACCGGTGAAAACGAGGGCGCGCTCAATCAGATCGAACAGATCCTGACGCTGCTGCTCGGCTTTACCGAGCGCAATCCGGGCATTACCCGGCTGCTCACCGGCGATGCGCTGATCGGGGAAAACGAACGGCTGCGCCAGCGCATCCAGCAGTTCTTCGACCGGCTGGAGAGTCAGCTCAAGCAGATCCTGCGCGACGCGGAGTTGCGGGAAAATCTGCGCACCCGCAGCACCCCGGCGCATACGGCCAATCTGCTGCTGGCGGTGGCGGAAGGTCATATTGCCCGCTTCGTGCGTTCGGGGTTTCGGGAAACCCCGAGCAGCGAATGGACGGAGCAGTGGCCGCTGTTACGGCCGGGCATCTTTCGCGACTAGCGCGATTCACTCCGACGACGAGGACGACGGGTCCGCGTCAGTAGCGTCGCCATTGTCTGCGCCCGCCCCCGATTCGCCTTCCGGCGCGATCACCTTGAGCCGGTCGATAATGGGCTTGTACTCCTCGCGGACGTCCTGAATATCCTTTTTGTATTGCTCGATTTCCTCCTTGTGTTCCTCGATCTGGCTCTGGAAATGATCAATGGAATCCTGGACGGATTTGGGCACTTCCTCACCCCGACGCTCGTATTTCGCGGCATTGCTCACTTCCCGGTCGAGCTTTTCCTTGATGCCCTGCAGGGTGTTGCGGGTGTAGCTGATATTCACTTCCAGCGCCTCGATCTGCCGGTCGCGCGCGCGCCGGGCGTCGCCGGGACCGGCATAGAGACGCAGCAGCTTTTCGTCCCGTTTCTGCTGTTGCTCTTGCTGGCGCTTGTGTTGCTTCTGTTCCTTGAGCTCCTCGCGCTCCTCTTTCGTTAGTGCCGGCTCGACGGTGCGAATGACCCGCCCGTTGCGGTTCAGCACCTCATAACCCTGTTCAATGGCCTCGTCCGACAGGGAACTGCTGATCGCCGTACTGCCGTCCTCGCGCTCATAACGAAAGACCGAACCCGGCGGTACATCCGGCTGATCGCCGTTCTCCTGTGCGTTCACCCACAGCGGGGCGGCTACCAGGGCGCAGAGGACGGTGCAAATCAGGGGCTTCAGCCGCATGGATGTTACTCGGTTCCGTAGGCCTGACGGTATGCCTGCATGGCTTCCAGACCGGGGTTCGTGGTGTCGTGGTTTTCCAGATACCGGATAATATCCACCATACCCACTATATGTCCGACAGGCACGCCCAGGCTTTGTTCCACTTCTTCAATGGCGGACGCTTCGCCCCCGCCGCGCTCCTGGCGATCCAGCGCCACAAAGACTCCGGCCAATTGACCCGGACTGTCCGCCAGCAAGGCCGCCACATCCCGAATGGCCGTGCCGGCCGTGATGACATCATCAATCACCAGCACCCGGCCCGCCAGAGGCGCACCCACGATATTGCCCCCTTCACCGTGATCCTTGGTTTCCTTGCGGTCAAAGGCCCAGGGATAATCCCGGCCGTATTCCTCCGCCAGCGCCATGGCGACCGCCGCCACCAGGGGAATGCCCTTGTAGGCGGGCCCGAAAAGCATGTCGAACTCGCGGCCGCTGTCGACAATGGCCCGGGCGTAGTAGCGCCCCAGCTGCGCCAGCGTATCGCCGGTATGAAAGACGCCCGCGTTGAAGAAATAGGGACTGACACGCCCGGATTTCAGGGTGAATTCGCCGAAACCCAGGGCGCCACGCTCCAGCGCGAAGCGAATGAATGCTTCCTGATACTCTTTCACCAGCCCAGAATGCGTTGCTGTTTCTGAATGATCTCGCCGATGCCCTTCTCGGCGAGTTCCAGCATGGTCACCGACTGCTCCCGGGTAAAGGGCTCCGCCTCGGCACTGCCCTGAATCTCGATGAAACCGCCCTGCTGGTTCATGACCACATTCATGTCCGTATCCGCCACCGAGTCCTCGTCATAATCCAGATCCAGCACCGGCTGATTCTGATACACGCCCACGGACACTGAACCCACCAGGGCCAGCAGCGGATCCTCCTTCACCTGGCCCTTGTCCAGCATGACGTTGATGGCGTCCACCAGGGCCACACAGGCGCCGGAAATCGAGGCGGTGCGCGTGCCGCCGTCCGCCTGGAGCACGTCACAGTCCAGGGTAATGGTGTTCTCGCCCAGGCGCTTGAGATCCACGGCCGCGCGCAGCGAGCGCCCGATCAGCCGCTGAATCTCCACCGTGCGTCCGCCCTGCTTGCCCCGGGCCGCTTCCCGGCCGGAGCGGGTATGGGTGGAGCGCGGCAGCATGCCGTATTCGGCGGTCAGCCAGCCCTTGCCCTGGCCCTTGAGAAAGCGCGGCACGCCCGGCTCCACCGAGGCGGTGCACAGCACCCGGGTTTCGCCGAAGGAGACGAGCACACTGCCTTCGGCGTGCTTGGTAAACTGCCGGGTAAACTCCACGGGACGTAACTGATCCGGTTCGCGGCCTGAGGGTCGCATGCTCGCTCCTGTAGCGTTGGTAAGACGCGCCATTGTAGCCAAGGGCCGCCCGATCTGCACGACACATGAATTCCGGCCGCGGTGTCTGTAAAATGCCCGCTTTCGGGTTTCGGCGGGCCTGTTCCGGCAGGGAGTAAGGCAATGATCCGCAGCATGACCGCGTTCGCGCGGGCCGAGGGGGCTTCGCAGGCAGCCGGGCTGAGCTGGGAAATCAAATCGGTCAACCACCGCTATCTGGACGTTACGCCCCGGCTGCCGGAACCCTTCCGCGAGCTGGACAACGCCGTGCGCCGGCGCTGCCGCGACCGCCTGGCCCGGGGCAAGGTGGAGGTTACGCTGCACGCTGGCGACGAAACCGGATGGCAGCTGGACGAACAGCGTTTGCAGGAAGTCGTGCAGCTGAGCGAACAGGCCGCCGCCCGGCTGGAGCAACCCGGGCCTGTTCCGCCGCTGGAGCTGCTGCGGTTTCCCGGAGTGCTGGTGCCGGCGGAAGGAGACCACCGGGCCCGGGGCGAACAGGCGCTGGCGCTGCTCGACGAGGCCCTCGAAAGCCTGATCGCCACCCGCGAGCGCGAGGGCGGGGAATTGCGCCGGTTGCTGTACAGTCGGCTGGATGCGGTGCGGGCCGAGGCCGAACGCGTGCGCACGGCCCTGCCGGACATCCTGGAACATTTGCGAGGGCGTCTGTACCAGCGGGTGCGGGAGTTCACCGGCGAGGCCCATCCGGAGCGCCTGGAGCAGGAACTGGCGCTGACGGCGCAGAAGATGGATGTGGCCGAGGAACTGGACCGACTGGAGGCACACATCGACGAGGTCCGGCGCATCCTGGATGAGGGCGGCTCGGTG
>CAZHGU010000243.1:0-3302 GCA_964532105.1 uncultured Alcanivorax sp.
ACCCGGGCCAGTACCGGGACCCGGCCCTTCAATGGTACGATGCCCGCTTTTCAATCACCCTGCGGATATCAGGCCCATGAACCCTGCCAAACTGGCCGAGCTGATACGCGATTGGCTTCAATTTCTGACTCGCCTGTTTTCCGGAAGTTCACCCCGGGCGGACCAGGTCCGGCTACGCGTCATTCCCCGGGATCAGCACCCGGTCTCGCGCAAGAACATCAGCCGGGGCGCGCTCAAGACCCTCTACGGCCTCCATGAGGCCGGCTACGAGGCTTATCTGGTGGGCGGTTGCCTGCGGGATCTGCTTACCGGCGGCCAGCCCAAGGACTTCGATGTGGCCACCGACGCCACGCCCGAGGAAATCCGCGAGGTCTTCCGGCGCGCACGCATTATCGGCCGGCGCTTCCAGATCGTGCATGTGCGCTTCGGCCCCGAGGTGGTGGAAGTATCCACCTTCCGCGCCGCCCATGACCCGGACGAGTCCGACGCGCCGCGCTCGGAAGGCGGCATGCTGCTGCGCGACAACGTCTACGGCACCATTGAGGAAGACGCCATCCGGCGGGACTTCACCATCAATGCCCTCTACTACAACATCGCCGACTTCGCGCTCTATGATTTTCTGGGCAGCCGCAAGGATCTGGACGACGGCATCATCCGGCTGATCGGCGATCCCGAGACCCGCTACCGCGAGGACCCGGTGCGCATGCTGCGCGCGGCCCGCTTTGCCGCCAAGATGGATTTCGAGATCGCCCCGGAAACCGAGGCCCCCATCGCGGAACTGAAGGAGCTGCTCCGGGATGTACCACCCGCCCGGCTGTTCGATGAAACCCTGAAACTCTTCATGACCGGCTATGGCCGGCGCTGCCTGGAGCAGATGCAGCGGCTGGATCTGCTGGGCATGCTCTTCCCCCAGACGCAGGAAACCCTGGACGACGACCGCGAGGGCCGGATCCGGACCCTGATCGAATCGGCCATGATCAACACCGACCGGCGCCTGAACCAGAACAAGCCGGTCACCCCGGCCTTTCTCTTCGGCATCATGCTCTGGCCCGTGATTGTCGAGAATATGCAGGCCTGGCTGGACGAGGACTACCCGAAAGTCCAGGCCCTGCACCAGGCCGCCGGCGAGGTGCTGGCCGAGCAGAACCGGGTGGTGGCCATTCCCAAGCGCTTTGCCGTGGTCATGCGCGATATCTGGGAGCTGCAGTTCCGCCTGGACAAGCGCAAGGGCAACCAGGCCGAACGCCTGCTGGAACACCGGCGCTTCCGCGCCGCCTATGACTTTCTACTGCTGCGCGAACAGGCGGGCGAGATCGAGCCCGGTCTGGGCGAATGGTGGACGCAGTACCAGAACGCCGACGAGAATGAGCGCCGGCAGATGGTGCAGCAACTGGGCGGCGGCAAGCGCAACAAGCGCGGCGGCCGCAAGCGGCGCAAACCCGCCGCGTCATGAGCCGCGCCTGGATCGGGCTGGGCGGCAATCTGGACGAGCCGGCCGCGCGGCTGCGCCGGACGCTGCCCCGGCTTGATCAGCTGCCCGGCACCCGCGTGATCCGCCACTCGTCACTCTACGGCTCCCGTCCCGTGGGCCCCGCCGATCAACCCGATTTCATCAATGCCGTGGCCGAACTGGAAACGGAGCTGACGCCGCTGGCGCTGCTGGACGAACTTCAGGCGCTGGAGAACGACGCTGGCCGGGTACGCACCCGGCACTGGGGCGAACGCACTCTGGATCTGGACATTCTGCTGTTCGACGACCGGGAGGTGAACGAAGCCCGGCTGCGCATTCCCCATCCCGAACTGGAGCACCGGGGCTTTGTGCTGGTGCCCCTCGCGGAGATCGCGCCGGCGCTGCGCCTGCCGGACGGGCGCCGCGTGGACGCCCTGCGCGCGGCATGCGACGATACGGGCGTCTGGTACCATGGACCCGCCGAGACGGAGGGGGAAGCCCATTGATGGACCGACTCGAGGCCCTGCGCGAGCGCGGCGCCCTGCCCGGTTATATCGCCGTGGAAGGGCCCATCGGCGTGGGCAAGACCACCCTGGCGCGGCGCCTGGCGGAAACCCTGAACTACGAGGTCTTTCTCGAGCAGACCGGGGAAAATCCCTTTCTCGAGCGTTTCTACCGCGACCCGCGCGGCTATGCCCTACAGACCGAACTCTTCTTCCTCTTCCAGCGCGCCGAGCAGCTGCGCCAGATGCGCCAGAACAACCTCTTCGAGCAGGTGCGCGTCAGTGATTTCCTGATCGAGAAGAACCGCCTCTTCGCGGAGGTGAACCTGGACGAGGACGAATACGAACTCTATGAAAACGTCCACCGGCATCTGACCCTGGACGCGCCCGCGCCCGACCTGGTGGTTTATCTGCAGGCGCCCACGGAAGTATTGCGCGAGCGCATCCTGCGCCGGGGCACGAGTCATGAGCAGAACATCTCCGCCGACTATCTGGAACAGCTCAACGAGGCCTATACCCGCTTTTTCCATTTCTACGACGACGCCCCGCTGGTGATCGTCAACGCCACGGAGCTGGACATCGTCAACAGCGAACGCGACTATGAGGAACTGGTGCGATTCCTGCTGGACATTCGCAGCGGCCGTCACTATTTTAACCCGCGTTCACTGGCCGGCTGAGCCGGCACCGACCCCGCAAGCCCGGAAGTCCCCTCATGAGCGTCACCCTTCGCACACTCCAGCAATACAGGGCGGATGAGCAGAAATTCTCTGTGCTCACCTGCTACGACGCCACCTTCGCGCATACGCTCAGCGAAGCGGGCATCGACGTCATGCTGGTGGGCGACACCCTGGGCATGATCCTGCAGGGGCACGACTCCACCCTGCCGGTCACCGTCGAGGACATGGCCTACCACACCGCCTGTGTGGCCCGGGGCAACACGGGCAGCCTGATCATGGCGGACTTTCCCTTTATGGCCGGTGCAACGGTTGAACGAGCCCTGGATGCCGGTCAGCGGCTCATGGCCGCCGGCGCCCATATCGTGAAAATCGAGGGCGCGGGCTGGCTGGCCGAGACCATTACCCGGCTCAAGCAAAACGGTGTGCCGGTCTGCGCCCATCTGGGCCTGACGCCGCAATCGGTCAACGCCTTCGGCGGCTTCCGGGTCCAGGGCCGGGACGAGGATAGCGCCCGCCGTCTGATCGATGACGCCCTGACCCTGGAAGCCGCCGGCGCCGACAGCATTCTGCTGGAATGCGTGCCCCGGGCGGTGACCGCGCGCATCTGCGAACAGGTTTCGGTGCCGGTCATCGGCATCGGCGCCGGCCCGGAGTGCGACGGCCAGGTGCTGG
>CAZHGU010000244.1:0-3278 GCA_964532105.1 uncultured Alcanivorax sp.
CTTGTCCAGCAGGCCCACCTTGTCCAGCGCGGCCCGCACGCGCCGGCCGATATCGTCCGGGGCATAACCGGCGATAATCAGCGGCAGGGCCACATTGTCGAATACGGTGCGGTCGAAGAGCAGCTGGTGGTTCTGGTGGACCATGCCGATGCGACGGCGCAGATACGGAATGCCGCGCTTGCCGATGGTGTTGAGATCATCCCCCTGGACATAGACCTTGCCGCCGGTGGGGCGCTCGATGAGCATGACCAGCTTGAGCAGGGTGGACTTGCCCGCACCCGAGTGGCCGGTGAGAAAGGTCAGCTCGCCGGCGGGCTGTTCGAAGGTGACCTGTTGCAGGGCCTCCTGCCCGCCGGGATACCGCTTGCTGACCCGGTCGAATTCGATCATCGCGCCACGTCTTCAAACAGCGCCTGGACGAAATCATCGGCATGGAAGGGGCGCAGATCCTCAAGCCGCTCGCCCACGCCGATAAAGCGGATGGGCATGCCCGTCTTCTGTGCCAGGGCGAAGAGAATGCCGCCCTTGGCGGTGCCGTCGAGTTTGGTCAGGGTCAGTCCGGTCACGCCCACCGCCTCTTCGAATTCGCGTACCTGATTCAGGGCATTCTGCCCGGTGCCGGCGTCCAGCACCAGCATGGTCTCATGGGGCGCGTCCGGCATCTGCTTTTTCAGCACACGCACCACCTTGCTGAGTTCCTCCATGAGGTTGGCGCGGGTATGCAGCCGGCCGGCGGTGTCGGCGATAAGAATGTCGGTGCCCCGGGCGCGTGCGGCTTCCAGACCGTCGAAGACCACGGAGGCGGAATCCGCGCCGGATTCCTGACTGATCACGGGAATGTCGTTGCGCTCGCCCCAGACCTGGAGCTGCTCCACGGCGGCGGCGCGGAAGGTGTCGCCGGCGGCGAGCATGACGCTGTGGCCCTGCTCCTGATAGCGGCAGGCGAGCTTGCCGATGGTGGTGGTCTTGCCCACGCCGTTCACACCCACCATCAGGATCACGAAGGGCTTTTTCGTGGTGTCGATCTCCAGGGGGGCTTCCACCGGGGCGACCAGCTTGCGCAGTTCTTCCTGCAGCGCTTCGTAGAGCGCGTCCGCTTCGATGAGTTCCCGGCGCGAGACCCGGTCGGTGAGGGCCTGGACAATGGTATCCGTGGCTTCCACGCCCACATCGGCGGTCAGCAGCTGGGTTTCGATGTCTTCCAGCAGTTCGTCGTCGATTTCCTTGGCGCCGACGAGCAGATCCGCCATGCCCTTGCCCAGGCCCTGACGGGTCTTGCTCAGGCCCTGTTTCATGCGGGCCCAGACATTGCCGGTGTCTTCTTCGGCGGCGTCCGGTTCGGATTCCGGCGTCTTCTCCTGCAGTGTTTGCGCGTCCTTGTCTTCCCGGCGAAACATCCGGGAGAAGAGTCCGGACCTGTTGTCTTCGTCCGGGTTGGTGGAATCGCGGGAATCGTCTTCGCTCATGGCGGGCATGCTCTTGCAGTTACGGGGAACCAGTAGGCGCGTGCGCTCTTTTTCAGTAAGGTGCACGCACCGGAACCTTGCTTTCCATCGGCCGGTCGAAACCGGCCGGATATCCTATCATCCGGGGCTTGCGGGAGAAACGAATGCGCTTGCGAGATCAGGGACCGCTGATCGCGATTCTGGCGGCCGTGCTGCTGACGGGTCCGGCCCGGGCGGCGGAGTATCCGGACACCCATGAATACCGTTTGAGCAACGACATGAAGCTGCTGGTGCGCGAGGACCATCGCGCGCCCGTGGCCACGGTCATGATCTGGTACGGCGTGGGCAGTGCCGACGAGCCGCCCGGGCGCACCGGGCTCAGTCATCTGCTGGAACACATGATGTTCAAGAACACCCGGCACCTGCAGCCGGGCGAGTTCTCGCAACTGGTGTCGCGCTTCGGCGGGTCCAGCAATGCCTTTACCTCCTACGACTACACGGCCTATTACCAGGAGTACGAAACCAGCCGCCTGCCGCTGGCGCTGGAACTGGAAGCCGAGCGCATGCGCAACCTGGAGATCAAGCCGGAACAGTTCCGGCGCGAGCGCAATGTGGTGCTGGAAGAGCGCAGTCAGCGCGTGGAGGACAATCCGGATGCGCTGGCCGGGGAGAAGTTCTCCGGCATTACCCGGCCGGGCACCGGCTACGCCTCACCCGTGATCGGCTGGGGCCGGGATCTGGAGCAGCTTACGCCGGCCATGGCCCGGGACTGGTATGAACGCTTCTATCATCCGGGCAATGCGCGGCTGGTGGTGGCCGGCGATGTGGACCCGGAGAATGTGCGCGATCTTGCCGAGCGTTTCTTTGGCGATATTCCCGCGCGCGAAACCGACGCCGGTCTGCCGCGCGGCGAACGGCCCGTGCCCGGCGAGCGGCGGCTGAACCTGGAACTGCCCGTGCGTGTGCCCAATCTGCGCATGAGCTGGAATGTGCCCTCGCTGGTGAACCTGGACGAGCCGGACGATTATTACGCGCTGACCATGCTCGCCGGGGTGCTGGACGGCGGCGAGAGCGCTCGGCTGGAGAGCCGGCTGGTGCGCGGCGACGAAATCGCCGCCGGGGTGAGCACGGGCTATCAGGGCCTCACGCGCGGCGACGGCCTCTTCCGCATCCGCGCCACGCCCAATCCGGGCACCAGCCTGGAGAAACTGGAAGAGGCCCTGCTGGAGCAGGTCCGCCAGCTCAAGGAAGATCCGCCGGACGCGGACGAGCTGGAGCGGGTACGCGCCCAGGTGACCGCCAGCGATGTCTATGAAAAGGATTCCGTCTTCCGTCAGGCCATGGAGCTGGGCTATCTCGATACCCTCGGCATCGACTGGCGTCTGGCGAAGCAATTCAGTGAGCGGCTGGCCGAGGTCACGCCCGAGGACGTGCAACAGGCGGCGAAACAATATCTGGTGCCGGCCCGCAGCGCCGTCGCCCGGGTGCATTCGGAGGCAAAATGACACGATCGCTGACACTGATTCTCACCCTGACGTTGCTGGGCGGCTGCCAGGCGCTCGGCGACTTCCCCACCACGGCGGAGGCGCTCAAGGACGTTCCCACCGAGGGGCGGAAGATGACCCCCGAGCAATGGACCACGGACCAGGGCAGCACCGTGCTGTTCATGCGCACCGAGGAACTGCCCATGCTGGATGCGCGGCTGACCTTTGCCGCCGGCAGCACGCGTGACGGCGACCGGCCCGGACTGGCCTCGCTCACCAGCGCCCTGCTGGACGACGGTTCCGAGGGGCTGAGCGTGGACGAGATCGCCCGGGGCTTCGAGAATCTGGG